>NZ_JBSGEQ010000017.1:0-11685 GCF_053602975.1 Nocardia sp. NPDC004278 | reverse complement strand
TCCACACACCACTCCAGGCAACGCCATAACTGCGGCATTCGGATGCGGGGTAGCTCGGTGACGGGCGGGCGACCCGGAGATTGGCTGCGCCCCAGGCGCGCCGATATCGCGGCAGAACAGATTCTCGACGCCGCCGCACAGCTGTTCGTCGAGCGCGGTGTGGCGAATACCGGCATGGGCGATGTCGCGAAGGCCGCGGGCTGTTCGCGCGCCACCCTGTATCGCTACTTTCCGAACCGCCAAGCCCTGCGAATCGCGTTCGTGCACCGCGAGGCTCGTCGGGTCGCGGCCGCGGTCGCCGAGCAGGCTCGCGATATCACCGACCCGAGCGAGCGCATTGTCACCGTCATGCTCGCCGCACTGCGCGAGGTCCGCGCCGATCCGGCACTCATCGCCTGGTTCACCGCGGGCGATGCCGGCATCGCCAATGAGATCGGGCAATCCTCCGAGGTTATCGAGGCGATTGCCGCGGGTCTGCTGCCGCCGACCACCGATCCCGAGCGTTCCCGCCTGGCGCGCTGGCTGGCCCGCATCATCATGTCGCTGCTCACCGCCCCCGGTCGCGACGATGCCGATGAGCGTGCGATGCTCGAACAGTTCGTCGCCCCGGTCGTCACCGGCTCCTTCGCCAACTGAATTGTCTTGACTTGGAGGGCACTCCAGGTCGTAGCGTCGAGGACGTACGTCACTCGATCGTCGACCAAGGAGGAGAGCCAGCATGATTGCGACCAGGAAGCTCGGACAGCTGACCGTCGGTGCGCAGGGACTGGGCTGCATGGGTATGAGCCAGGCCTATGGCGTGCGCGATAGCGATGACGAATCCATCGCCACCATCCACCGTGCGCTGGATCTGGGCGTGACCATGCTGGACACCGCGAATGTCTATGGCCCCGAGACCAATGAGCGGCTGGTGGGCAAGGCCATTGCCGACCGCCGCGAACAGGTAGTACTGGCAACCAAATTCGGCATCGTCTGGGGCGAGGACGGATCCATGGGCGCCCGCGGCGATGCGGCGTATGTGCAGCAGAGCTGCGATGCGTCGCTGGCCCGGCTCGGTGTCGATCACATCGACCTGTACTACCAGCACCGCGTCGACCCGAATGTCCCGATCGAGGAGACCTGGGGCGCGCTGTCGGAGCTGGTACAAGCGGGCAAGGTGCGCTACCTCGGCATTTCGGAGGCCGCGGCGGCGACCATCCGCCGCGCGCACGCGGTCCACCCCGTGACCGCCCTGCAGAGCGAATGGTCGCTGTGGACAAGGGATATCGAGGCCGAGGTGCTGCCGACCTGCCGGGAACTCGGCATCGGCATCGTGCCCTTCTCACCGCTCGGCCGCGGCTTCCTGACCGGTGCGATCACCTCCACCGCCGATCTGCCCGCCGACGATATGCGCCGTCGCCTACCGCGATTCGCCGAGGACAACTTGGACCGCAACCTCGCCATTGTCGCGGCATTGCGCGAGCTGGCCGCCGAAAAGGGCATCACCGCAGGACAGTTGGCCCTCGCCTGGGTGCAGAGCCGCGGCGACGATGTGGTCCCCATCCCGGGCACCAAGCGCCGCACCTACCTCGAGGAAAATGTCGCCGCCGTCGAGATCACACTGACCGCAGACGATCTCGCCCGCATCGATGCCGCTGCCCCCGCAACCGCATTCGCCGGGGCCCGCTATCCGGAACACCTCGCCAGGGCCGCCGGGCACTGACGCTGGTCACGGCGCTTTTCGATGGGCGCCGGTCCGGGCCTGCGGCGAACGGATTACGATCTTCCCGCTTTTGCTAGTCGTTAGCTGCTCCATCAGGTCACAGCCGATCAACAGGAGAAGGTAATTACATGGCAATTTCCCGGAAGATCGCGACAGCATCGGTTGCTGCCGCCGCACTCGCCACCACGGTCTTCGGTGCAGCGCAGGCCACGGCCGATCCGATCGCCGGCGGCTGCTCCGACGGCCAATTCGATTTCACCACCAGCCCATTGAGCATGACGAGTGCGCCGACCACCGCGACGTGGAGCGGTAACCTCAACGGCTGCTCGGGCACCCCCGCCCCCACCGCCACCGTGAGCGGCACCTTCAACGGCACCGGCAGCTGCTTCGGCGTCACCGGAAATATCGACGGTTCGATCAACTGGTCGAATGGTCAGGTCAGTCGGATCCGGGGCCCCTGGCGCGTCCAGGGCGGTCTGGTTGCCGCCAACACCAACACCGTGGTCATCGTCGATGGCCCCGGCTCCGGCACACAGATGGCCATCGACGATGGCGGCATCATCAACCCGACAGCAATGACCGGACCGTGCCTGTCCGGCAATGTCCGCGCCGCGTCAATCGGAATCACCGAAGTCCGCTTCGGCTGAATCTCCGCTAGCGAGAATGGGTGCCGGGCTTTGCCCCGGCACCCATTCACCCCAGCAAATCCACCCCTGGACAAGCGATCACCATGCGCTCATGCAGGCAAACGTCGAGAGCACCCCTGCACCAGCGCATTCTCGCTCGTTGTTGGGGTGGGGGTTAGCGGCGGCCGGAGCCGCTGGAGGAGAGGGTGATGAGGTAGCAGGTGAGGTCGGGGGTTGGGGTGGTGCAGACCTGCCAGATGGGGGTGGCCTGGTCGATGGGGGTGGACTGTTCGGTGGGGGTGGACTGTTCGAGGGGGATGGCTGAGGCCGGGACGGTGGCGGCTAGGGGGGCCAGGAGCAAGGTGGTGATGAAGAGTCCGGCACGGATGTGGGTGCGCATTGTGTCGATCCTTTCCGAATGGTGAGGGGTCCGTTCGTTGGGACGATATCGAGACGATGATCTTGGTGGACAGACCGTAGAAGGCTTGCCCCTGGAACCTGGGGCCAACATGTTAAATAGCTGAAACTCCATGTGGCGGTATGTATTTCCGGTTATCGCAGGTCCTCGATATACGCGCCCGCGCGGAAGCTCACGCAATGGCTCGGGGTGCTTTCGGAGCTCGACCGAAGGCAGTGGTCAGCAGGGCCGTACCGGCCAGTGCACCGCCGAGCCACAGCACGGCGGTGATGCCGAGGCGATCGGCGAGCAGACCGCCGAGTAGTGCGCCGAAGGCGATGGCGGCGTTGAAGACGGTGGTGAGCAGGGCGGATGCCCCCTCGCGGCGGCTGGGGGCCGAGGCGACGAACCAGCTCAGCGAGCTCACCGATACACCGCCATAGGCCAGGCCCCAGACGACCATCAGCAGTGCGGCGACGATCAGCGACCCGCTGATGGTCAGTAGCGCGAGGACCGAGGCGCTGAGGACCGCGCTGATGATCAGCAGGGTGCCGCGCGGTGCGCGGACCACGTAGTTGCCCGCTACGAAATTGCCCAGGATGCCTGCGATTCCGTAGATCAACAGCAATGCGCCGATCATGGCGGGATGGGCGTGGGCCAGGTCCTCCAGGATCGGACGGATATAGGTGTAGGCGGCGAAATGGCCGGTTACCAGGAAGGCCACGATGAATAGGCCGGTTCGCACTCGGGGGTTGCCGGACAGCCGCAGGACACCGCGCAGTGAGACGGCACGGTCTGCGGGCAGGCTCGGTAGCAGTGCCGCCAACATGAGCAGCACCAGCAGGGCGAGCAACCCGGCGGCGACGAAGGCACTGCGCCAACCGGCGAGTGCACCGAGGAAGGTGCCCGCCGGAATGCCGAGCACCGAGGCAATGGCGACGCCGCTGAATACCACCGAAGTGGCGGTCCCCGCGGACTCGGGCGGCACCAGGCGGACCGCGACCGCCGCCGCCATCGCCCAGACGCCGCCCATTCCGATGCCGACGAGCACCCGGCCCACGACCAGCACCGCGAAGATCGGCGACCATGCGGCGGCCAGATTGCCGAGCACCAGCACGGCGAGCAGCGCGCATACCACCCAACGGCGATCGAAGCGGCCGAAACCGGAGGTCAGCAGCGGCGCGGCGACGGCAGCCACCAGGCCGGTGACCGTGAGCGCGAGTCCGGCCGTGCCCTCGGTGACCCGCAGTGCGGCACTGATCGGGGTGAGCAGGCCGACCGGCAGCATCTCCGCGGTGACCACCGCAAAGGTGCCCGCCGCCACCGCGCAGACGCCGAGCCAGCCACGCAGCGTCGAAAGCTCCGGCATTGAACTCGCTTGGGGCGATACCGTTTTCGCGACATCGTGCACTTGTGTCATGTCATCCACTCAAGAGATCGCATGGTGCGGAAACAACGGCGAAGTTCTCATCGTTCCATGAGCTGGGCTCATCGACCGACGTCAGCGGCCGATCCGGGTTGGCGATTGCGAAGGGACAGACATGGGCAACCGAATTGGTGGAGATCCCGCTATCGGACCCGTTCGGATCGGTCTATCGCGACGAGGTCGACGCGGCCCTCGTCCTGCTCCCGATGGGAGAAGCGGATCTCGTTCTCGGGCAGGTCTTTTCCGAGAACCCGCAGACACTCGCGGTCGCCAGCGACCACCCGTTCGCACAGCACGACAGCCTCGATGTCGAAGACCTCGGGCAGTTCCCATTGATCGGCGTGCGCGGGCCGGCACCGCAGTACTGGCAGCGGGCGCAGGCGCTGGAGGTCACCCCGAGCGGACGTGCGGTAGCGGCCGGGCCGATGGTCGCCACGCTGGCCGAGGGCCTGGCACAGGTGGCGGCGGGGCGCGGAGCCATGCTGTTGTGCGCGTCGACCGCCGCGGACCATCGGCGCGGGTCCGTCACCTTCGTGCCGATCACCGGACTCGCGGCCTCCCGTCTCGGCCTCGTCTGGCATCGCAATCGGGAAACCGCCCGTATCCGCGCGTTTTCCCAGGCTATTGCGGCGGCGCTGGCCGACGGTACCGTGGAATGAGGCCGACCCGGCAGGTCTGGGCCGGTAGCCGCGGGGAGGCAGCGATGGTGCGGATCGAAGGTATGCAGACACCCGACGCGGATGCGCCGTGGGATGAGATCGTGCCGCAGCTGTGGATGGGCGGACATCATTACGGGAACGGCGACGGAGTGCGGGTGCCCGCGGTGGTCGGCACCGAATTCGATGTGGTGATAAGCCTTTTCCAGGCCGACGGGCACGGGCCGGGGCCCGGGGTCGAACACCATCACCTCGCGATACCGGATGCGCCGCTGCACGCCGAGCAGTTGGCGGCGGCGCGTGAGCTGGCCGCGATCGCCGCCGCGGCGGTCCGCGCGCAGCGCAGGGTCATGGTGCGCTGTCAGTACGGCTACAACCGGTCGGGGTTGGTGGTCGCACAGACCCTGCTCGACCTGGGCTATTCGGTCGACGACGCGATCGCCCTGATCCGGCGGCGGCGCTCGCCCTATGCGCTGAACAACGAATTCTTCGTCAACTATCTGACGACCGGCCTCGACACGGCGCCGGTGCTATCCGATCTCGAATAGCCGCCGGTGCGGCGGCGCGGCGACGGCGGGCCGCGGCGATAGGGTCCATCGCATCGGCAATCGCATGTCACGGGCGTCGTTTCTGCGCGGCGCACTGGGAGCCGGGGCGGCGCTGGCCAGCTCCGGATTCCCGGCGTGGTCGGGCATTGCCACCGCACAACCCACGGACCGGCGCGGACTGCGCGGCCGTGTGCTGCTACCGGGCGACGCCGGGTACGCCTCGGCGAAACAACTCTTCGATTCCCGGTTCGACGCGAACACTCCGGCCGCCGTTGTCCAGGTGACCTCGGCCGAGGATGTGCGCGCGGCGGTCGCGCTCGCGGCGGAGTCCGGACTGCGGATCGCGCCGCGCGGTGGCGGACATTCCTATGTCGGGGCGTCCGCGGCGGACGAAACGCTGGTCATCGATCTGCGCGAACTGCGCGATGTGCGCTACGACGGCGGCCGGGTCACCGTCGGAGCCGGAGCTTCGTTATCCGATGTGCAGAACGGTCTGCACCGATTCGGGCAGACCCTCCCCCTCGGCACCTGTGCGACGGTCGGCATCACCGGCCTGACCCTCGGCGGCGGTATCGGCATCGAGTCGCGGCGGCACGGATTGTCATGCGACCGGCTCGATTCGGCGAGCATCGTGCTTGCGAATGGCGAGTTGGCTGAAACCTCCGCGACCAACGACCCGGACCTCTTCTGGGCGCTGCGCGGGGGCGGCGGGCAACTCGGCGTCGTCACCTCGCTGACCTTCCTGACCTGCCGCGCGACCCCCAAAGATGTAGTGCGCCTGACCTTTCCAGCCGAGCGACTGGCACGGGTGATCACCGGCTGGGCCGACTGGCTGTCGACTGCGGACCGCAGCGCCTGGGCCAATATCGACGCATCCACCGACGGCCACGGCACCATGGAGTGTGCCGTCCTGCTGGTCTGTCCCGCGGACACCGGCGCGGAACACACCCGCACCTTGACCGCGGCCACCGGTACCGACCCGCTGACCGTCCAGCGACAGACCCTCGACCATCTCGAAGCGTTCGGCGCGCTCGCCGGTGGCAGCGACGCACCGCGCACCTGCTCGGTCGCGGGATCCGATGTCGTAGCGAATATTTCGACCGATCTGGCCGACCGAATCGTCGAAACCCTCACCGTGCTCGCGGATGCGCCCGGCCGAGTACTCATCGACCCACTAGACGGCGCGGTGCGCGATCTCCCCAGCGAAGCAACGGTTTTCCCGTGGCGCGACCACGCGGCCGTCCTGCAGTGGATCATCGACGCTCCCGCCGATACCGGGCACTGGATCGCCGATGCCCATCGAAATCTCGGTCCGCATTCGACAGGCGCATACGTCAACTATCTCGAACCATCGGACTCCCCCCGCCGCTACTTCGCCGACAATCTCGACCGACTCCGGCGCATCCGCACCGCCGCAGATCCCGACAACCGGCTGCACCCGACACTCGCACTCTGAATCGGCACCGAAATGCCGAGTGCCCCGGCCTCGGTACCCGCCGAGGCCGAGGCACTGAGCTCGGCGCGGATCAACGCGGGGCATTGGCCGGATCGGCGACGGTCGGGTGGGTTCCCTCCCGGTGCGCCCGCCGCGCATCCTCGAAGAACTCCCGCGAGAACATCGCCGACAGCACCGCGATCCCCGCGCGGTGCACCCGGAATTCACTCCGGTTACTGGTGCCGGTGAGGCGGATGACACGGCCCGCGACGTCCTTGGGCCGCGCGAAGTCCTTGACCCGGCCGCGCCCGGTCCACCGCAGTTCGGTCTGGTCGATGACGGCGTCGTCGGGGACGAGCAGCTTGACCATGGCGTGGTCGAGGTCGGCGTGCACCACGATCTCGCCGTCGCCGGTGATCAGCGGCGAGCGCAGGTCGATGACGACGCTGCCGTAGCGAGCGGTGACGTCGAAGGCATCGGCGTCGGTCCAGTCACCGAGGCGCTTGGTGGTCTCGTGGTCGACGTGGATCCGGGTGGGGGTCTTGGCGGTCATTTCTCTGTTCCTTTCGGGCGGTGGCTTCCGCTGATGAACCAATAGTGGCACATAAACTAGTTTCATTGCAACTAGTTTTTCAGACCCTAGTTGTCCGGACACCACTAGAATGGTCGGTATGACGGCATCGACGCAGTTCAAGCGCTCGCCCCTGGCGATGGCGCTGCTCGGCATCCTGCATCTGGAACCGATGCACCCCTATGCGATCCAGCGGCGGATCAAGGAGTGGGGCAAGGACAAGGTCGTCAATGTCACCCAGCGCGCCGCGCTGTACAAGACGATCGGCAGACTGCAGGAGGCCGGGCTGGTCACCGTCCGCGAGACCGGCCGCGATCAGCAATATCCCGAGCGCACCGTCTACGAGATCACCGATGCGGGCCGCGCGGCCTGCGCCAGCTGGTTGGCCGAGATGATCGGCGAACCGCGCAACGAATATCCGGACTTCCCTGCGGCACTGTCATTTCTGATGCTGCTCGGCCCCGACGGCGCCCGCACCGAACTGGAGCGGCGCGCAAAGTCGGTGCGCGTGAAGCTCGCCGAGATGGATACCGATGCGGCGCAGGCTGCCGCGATGCAGCTGCCCCGGGTGGTGATGCTGGAGGACGAGTACCAGCGTGCGGTCACCGAAGCCGAACTGCGTTGGCTCGATAGCGTTATCGCCGATCTGGCCGCGGGCACGCTGACCTGGTCCAGGGAATCCTTGCTGCCGTACCGGGAGCCCTAGACAGGAGCGGCCAACTTCGGTGCCCGACACGCACTTTGACGCGTGCGGGGCGATGATGTATTGCGTGGCAGGAAAATTCGTCCCGGTACCCGACTGGTTCGCCTGGGAGAACCAGGATTGCGGGATCGCGGTCGCGGATATCGATGGTGACGGCAACCCCGATGTCGTCGTGCTCATGGTGGACGATCCACAGGGCCAGAACACCGGGTCCTATCGGGTGGGCAAGGGTTTGGCCACCGATGGAACGACGCAGAGTTGGGGGCCGTGGCTGCCGGTGCCGGATTGGTACGGCTGGGAGAACCAGGGCGCTGGCATCGCCATCGGGGATCTGAACGGCAACGGTCGGCCCGATCTGGTGGTCTTCCTCGTCGACAACCCGCCCGGCCAGAACCAGGGTTTCTACCGGATCGGGCGCGATCTGGACGCCGATGGCACGGTGACCGGCGGGTGGACGCCGTGGATCGCCGTACCGGATTGGTACGGGTGGGAGAACCAGGGGGCCGATATCTGCCTCACCTCCATCGATGGCCGGACCACCCTGGTCCTGCTGACGGTCGACAATCCGCCGGGTCAGAACAGCGGACAGTTCCGATTGGCCAAGGGCCTGACCGCCGACGGTGCGGTCGGTGAATGGACGCCGTGGGTCGAGGTGCCCGACTGGTACGGGTGGGAGAACCAGGGCGCGGGCATCACGGCCACGGATCTGGACGGCGACGGCAGACCGGAGCTGATCGTCTTCGCGGTGGACGATCCCGACGGTGTGAATGCCGGTGTATACACCATCGGCTGGGGTCTGGAGGGGTCGGGGCACGCGGTCGACGGCTGGAGCGGGTGGACCAAGACGGACTGGGGATTCGCCGAAAACCAAGGCGCGGCAGTGGCTTTGCTGCCACATGCGGACGCGGCACCGGAGCTGGTGGTATTCACCATCGACGCACCCGAGGGTCCCAATGCCGGATATCTGCGCGTGCTCGAACTGGAGACCGATCTGACGCATGCGCCGCATCTGGGCCTGTGGCGAATTCTCGATTTCGGCACCGCGATCAATCCGGTGCACGCCGCCGTGCTGCACACCGGTGATGTGCTGTTCTTCGCCGGTTCCGGTAACGATCCGGACCGGCACGACGCCCACGAATTCCGCACGCGGGTATGGCATTACCCGCGGCCGCAGCTGAGCGCGCCCGCCACCCCGATCGATCTGTTCTGTGTCGGCCAGGCGTTCCTGCCGGATGGCAGGCTGCTCGCGGCAGGCGGCACCGAACGCTACGACCCGTTCTACGGGCTCCAGGACGCGCTGATCTTCGACCCGGCGACATCGACCTGGAATGCCCAGCCGGATATGGCCTTCGGGCGCTGGTATCCGTCACTGGCACCGCTGCCGAACGGCGATATCGTCGCGGTATCGGGTCTCGGCACCGACAACTTCCTGTCCGTCATCCCGGAAGTGTTCGATGCCGGGACCGAAACCTGGTCCCAGCTGCCCTCGCCCGGCCCGATTCCGATGTACGGACATCTCGTCCTGCTGGCCGACGGCAGGTTGTTCTATACCGGCGGCCAGTACGGCGCGAACAACGGTATGCGACCGTCGATCTGGGATCCGGCGACCGGCGCCACCGTCGAGGTGCCCGGCCTCACCGATCCGGGATCGCGCAATCAGTCCACCAGCGTGCTGCTGCCACCCGCGCAGCAACAGCGGGTCATGATCCTCGGCGGCGGTGGCTTCGATATGCACAGTCCCGCACCGGCGCTGGCCGATACCAGAATCGTCGACCTGACCGCGGCGGCACCGGAATACCAACCGGCGCCGCCGATGGACCACCCGAGAATGCACCTGAGCGCGGTACTGCTGCCGGACCGAACGGTGCTGGCCACCGGTGGTTCCGGGATGGAGGAGATGGCGCACGCCGCACCACCGCATGCCGAGATCTTCGATCCGGCCATGGGCACCTGGATGCACACCGCACCGTGTCGCGTCCCGCGGCTCTACCACTCCATCGCGCTGCTCACCCCCGACGGCAAGGTGATCACCGCGGGCTCCAATCCGGCGCGCAAGACCGAGGAACTGCGCATCGAAACCTATTGGCCGCCTTATCTGTTCCAGGGCGAGCAACCCCAGCTCGCGCTGGCCAGCGATACCGCCGCCTACGGCGCGACCGTCACCGCGACCACCGCCGCCACCCTGCGCGAGGTGAATCTCGTCCGCCCGGGTGCCTGCACCCACTCCTGCGATAACGAGCAACGCCTGATCGATCTCGAATTCACCAGCACCACACCGGATTCGGTGACGATCACGCTGCCGACCAATCCGGCGCTGGCACCACCGGGCTGGTATCTGGTGTTCGTCGTGAACGACCAGGGCGTGCCATCGACCGGACAGTGGCTACACCTGAGCTGAGTGCACCGGCGATTGTGCGCGACCACAGTTGGTGACCGACCCGACCGTGCGGTCCCCAGCACCCGGTCCGGTTGCCACGCCGCCCACGCGCCCGGCCCGTAAGGTAGGCGAATATGGTGCCCACCGAGATATCCGAGCTGGTCGAGTCGATCGTGGAGTCGTATCTGCTCGACGGACCGCGCCGCTACACCCGGACCCAGGTCGCCGAGCAATCCGGGGCCACTACCAAGCTGACCAAGCGGCTGTGGATGGCGCTCGGCTTCCCGACCGGAGTCGACGATGCCGCGGTCGACTACACCGACGCCGATATCGCCGCGGTCCGCAATTTCCGTGCACTCAATGTGCTCGCCTCCGCCGACTCCCGGCAGCAGGCCGCGACCGCGCGCACCCTCGGCCAGGGTATGGCCCGACTCGCGGAATGGCAGGTCGACATGGTGCTCGCCGAGATCGGCGATCGCATGGCCGCGGCCGGGCCCGGCGCCGATCCGGCCGCAACCGCCCGCGCCGCCACCGAGGCTGCCATTTCGACGCTCGAACAGCTCAATACCTACGCCTGGCGCCGCCACCTCGCCGCCGCACTGGCGCGTTCGCTCGATCCGGGCACCACCGCGGGCGAGGCGGTGCGGGAGTTGGCGGTCGGCTTCGCCGATATGGTCGGCTACACCCGGCTCACCAGGCATCTGCATCCGGATGAACTGTCGATGCTGTTGGAGGCGTTCGAATCCACCACCACCGCCGCGATCACCGAGAACGGCGGGTGGGTCATCAAGAACGTCGGCGACGAGGTCATGTTCGCGGCCGAGGATCCGGCCGACGCGGCCCGGATCGCACTGTCCATCCAGGAGAGCACGATGATGGTCGGCGGCACTCCCGACCTGCGGGTCGCGGTGGCATACGGCCCGGTACTGCAGCGCTTCGGCGATCTGTACGGCTCGGTGGTCAATATCGCCTCTCGGCTCACCGGCGTCGCCCGCCCCGGCACCGTACTCGTCGATGACGATGCCGCCGCCGCGCTGGAGGGCCATCCGGAGTTCGATATCCGCAACCTGCGCAGTGTGCGCGTCCGCGGCTTCAATCGCCTGCGTCCACACACACTGCGGCGCTCTGTGTAATTTGCAGCGCCTGCGGCGCTGCGTGTTCGCGGCCCCCTGGTGTCTCGCGTCCGAGCCGTCGAGACGCGAAGATCCGGTCGGCGCGCTACCGGCCGATCTGCCCGCCGTGCC
>NZ_JBSGEQ010000016.1:0-189366 GCF_053602975.1 Nocardia sp. NPDC004278 | reverse complement strand
TCGTCGAAGCGCATGCGACGAAGTCGCGAGTCTCGACGGCTCGGACGCGAGACACCAGGGGGCCGCGAACACGCAGCGCCGCAGGCGCTGCAAATCAAACACAGCCAAATTAGGTCGCGTCGGTGTCGATCGGCGGACGTTCGTTGCGCTCCAACGGCTTTTCGAGCTTGGGCATCGGGTAGTCCGGCATGCCGCTGTTGGAGCCGAGCAGGTCCTGCTTATCCGGGATCGCCTTCTCGAAATCCCGGAAAACCGAATCGTCGCCATTCAGAAGGTGTTTGGTGACCATCTGACGAGGCGACATCTGGCGCAGCTCGTTCAGGTCCGCCAGCGGCTTACGCAGATCCTCGAACTCCGGGCCCAGTTCCTGCTGCAACTGCTGGGTCGCACCGCTGGCGTAGTCGCGAACCTTGCGCAGGCTCTGCGTGGTCCAGCGAATCGCCCCGGGCAGTCGCTCCGGGCCGAGGATCACGAGGGCGGCGACGAGGAGGATGACCATCTCGCCCCAGCTGATGTTGCTGAACACGAATCCAGGCTACCTGGGCATAGTTCCCCGGGCCGCGTCGGATTCCCGCGCGCGCTCAGTCCGATTCCAGCGTGACCGGCACGTCCACCTGCCTGCCATCGCGGATCAACTGCACGTTCACCGTCTCACCGATCTTGCGCTGCTGTACCGCGACCACCAGCTCATCGGGTCCGGTCACCTCACGGTCACCGATCTTGACGATGACGTCGTTCTCCACGATCCCGGCCTTGGCCGCCGGACCGCCGGCTTCCACGTCGGCGACGGCGGCGCCGCTCATCACCTCGTTGGCCACCTGCTTGTTGCGGGCGCTGAGGCCGATCTTGGGATGGTGCACCTGTCCGTCGTGGATCAGCGTCTGCGCGATGGAGGTCACCATATCGACCGGAATCGCGAAGCCGAGGCCGACCGAACCGCCGGTCTCACTGCGGATCGCGGTATTGATGCCGATGACCCGGCCCTCCATATCGACCAGCGCGCCACCGGAGTTGCCCGGATTGATCGAGGCATCGGTCTGCACCGCGTCGATGACGGCCTTGGTATCGCTGCCCTCACCGGAGAGCGCGACCGGGCGGTGCAGCGCGCTGACGATGCCGGAGGTGACGGTCTTGCTCAGGCCGAGCGGTGAACCGATGGCCAGCACGTCGTCACCCACCTGGACGTCCTGGGACCTGCCCAGATTGGCGACAGTGAGATTCTTCACATCGACCTTCAGCACCGCGAGATCAGTCTTCGGATCGCGTCCGACGATATGCGCGGGCACCCGGCTGCTGTCGGAGAATGTCACCTGAATCGCTGCCCGGTTCGACTTGTCCTGTGCCGCCATCGAAATCACGTGATTGTTGGTCGCGATATAACCCGCGCCGTCGATGACCACACCGGAACCGGTCGCACCGTTATCGCCGACCGTGACCCGGATCGACACCACCGCGGGCAGTACCGCATTGGCGACCTTGGCGATCAGGCCGTGCGGGCGTTCGATTTCGCTGGATTGGTCCAAGGTGACCTTGCGCGAGGTCAACGGGGAGGTCGCCTCCGCGGTCAACCTGCCGACCAAGCCGCCGAGTGCGCCGATGGCCAGTGCGATAACGGCCAGCAGGACCAGCGCCTTGGGCGCCACCCGGGAGCCGAACAGCACCTCCCTGGCCGAAAGCTGCCGCGCCTGCGGCAGCGGTGCGGGCCGCGGCGTCGGCACGGCGGGCGCGCCGAGGCGGGCGGCGGCATCGGGATCGCGCCACGGATCGCCCGGACCGGCGACCGGCGCGGACTGATCGGCGGCCTCCGGATCACGCTGCAGCAGTTCGGTGGAGCCCGCCGGACGTCCGAAGGCCTCGGCCAGTACGGCATCGGGTGGGCTGCTGTGCAGTTCCGGGCCGACCTGCGGGGGCTGCGAACCGGATCCGGCCGTCGGCTGCTCGGAGAACGAACCGGTCTGGCCGGAGGGGCGGCGGAACGCGCGCGCCGTGTGACCGTCCACATGCGGCCGGTAGACCGGACGCGGTTCGAGTACCGGGGCGTCGGACGGCCGCAGGGGGCTGGCAGTCGGCGAAGCCGACGGGGTGGATGAACCCGGCGTCCCCCTGTTGGCCGCCGAATCGGTGGAGTCGCCTGCGGTGGGCCGCGATTCCGACGGCCCGGAATTCGTCGATTCGGTGGTCACTCGGAAAACTCTACTTGCGCCACCACGTCGTCCACCGGGTCGCGGTGAACGAATCGGTCAGAAAACCGAAAACCGCCTCGTTGCGGGGGTTGCCGTTGGTCGGGCGCGAGGTCGCGCTCGAAGCGCCGCCGGGGAGTTCGGCGAGTGGAATGCGGGTGAGGCTGTCGTGCAGATCGGTGGGAATCGAGACCTGACCGGCCCGGCGCAGCGCGATCCGCGCCTGCTGCTGTGCCTCGACCTCCGCCGCGCACTCCGGGCAGACGGAAAGGTGCTGGGCGGCACGCAGATAGGCATTCATCCGTAGTTCGCCGTCCACATAGGCCGCGATCGCCTCGCTGGCCAGATGTTCGGTAGGACGAAAACGGGGACGACCTGACGTGCTGGCGTCGCCACTCATTCGGTGCTCACCCTTCCAACCGACATCATCCGTAGCGCACGACCGGACGGATATCCGGCCGCCGGGTGGGGCCGGCTCCCGCCGGATCACCCGATGTTCGCGTCAGCGGTGAACCGCTGCTCACTTCCATTATGCGCAAGGTAGTCGCGCAATGCCTGACGGCCGCGGTGGATCCGGCTACGCACGGTGCCGAGTTTGACACCGAGGGTCGCGCCGATCTCCTCATAGGACAGACCCTCGATATCACAGAGCACGACCGCGGCACGGAATTCCGGGGCCAGCGAATCCAGTGCGGATTGCAGGTCCGGATCCAGCCGGGCGTCGTGGTAGGCCTGTTCCGGGCTCGGCCCGTCGGCGGGCACCCGGTCGTAATCCTCGGGCAGTGCCTCCATCCGGATCCGGTTGCGACGGCGCACCATATCCAGGAACAGGTTCGTGGTGATGCGGTGCAGCCAGCCCTCGAAGGTGCCCGGCTGATAATTCGACAGCGAGCGGAACACCCGGATGAAGGTTTCCTGGGTCAGATCATCAGCGTCCTGCGCGTCACCGGAAAGGCGGTAGGCCAACCGGTACACCCGGTCGGCATGTTCGCGAACCAATTCGTCCCAGGATGGCATCGTCGAACGGTCGCCCGTCGCATCGAAGGCCGCGGTGCCGGTCAGTTCGACATCGGTGGCATCGTCGTTCATATCGGCCTCCATCGGCACGGCATGCGCTGGCAGGATGGCGAACTCGAGCGCCGCCCCGGCATGAGCTGGCAGGGAGCCAGCTTGCGAAACCTCGGAGGCAACCGGGAGCGCCGAAAATGACCCTCTATCCATGTGGACGGTGATACCTCCTACTCGGGACCGTGTTGCGGACCTGATAGCGATCCGGATCTCGGATCGCCACGTACGGATACAACCGACGGACGGTATGTCGTTGTTCCCGCGTCCCCGCACCGGGCGGTCGGCTGGTCTTGCTTGCCCATACTCTTTCTTGCCTCGATATGCCGGGGATATGGAGATCCTGAGGGACACCTGAGAATCTGTGCCTGCCCCCCGCCTATGAATTAATCGTGCAAGCCCCGGATAACGCTTCACTGATGAGCCAAACTTGCGACTTCGTGCCCTAGCCTCATAGGCGTGGCATCGAATCTGGAGCGAAATCTCTCCTACGTGGAGGAATCCGTCGTGGAAGACGAGGTCCTCATCGGCGCGCGTGAGCGGGCCACCGAACTCGGTGCGGTACCCGTACCACCCTCGGTCGGCGCACTGCTGAGCATGTATGCCCAGCTCCTCGGTGCACGAGCGGTGGTCGAGGTGGGGACGGGCGCGGGGATCAGCGGGCTGTGGCTACTGGATGGCATGCGCGAGGACGGGACCCTGACCACCATCGATTCCGAGCCGGAGCATCAGCGCGCGGCCAAGGAGGCGTTCCGCACCGCGGAGATCCCGCCCGCGCGCACCCGGCTGATCAACGGCCGTGCCCTCGATGTGCTGCCCAGGCTCGCCGACGGCGCCTATGACCTGGTCTTCATCGATGCGGCCCCGCTCGAGCATCCGCAATACGTCGCCCAGGCGGTACGGCTGTTGCGCGCGGGCGGTGCGATCCTGCTGCACAACGCCCTGCTCGGCGGCCGGGTTCCGGATCCGGCGCAGCGCGATCCGGCGACCCAGGCGGTGCGCGCAGCCACTCGCGCGATCGCCGAGGACCCCGAACTCACCAGCGTGCTGATCCCGGTCGGCGACGGTCTGCTCTGCGCGTCGCGCGGCTAGTAACCGACCGGCTACCGATAAATGCTGCGCGCGTGGGGATTTCGTTCGCCGCACGCTGATTCCGCCGCCGTACGACGGGTATCCGTATTGATGCCAGGTTCGACGACGGCAAGGTACGCCCATGGTGTGGGAGCGCGGATCCGAGATCCTCGAAATCGGCCATATCGGCCACACGATCAATGAGGGACGATTACGCGGTGGCTGTCTACTGCCCGCACTCGGCTTTCTGATTTTCATCATGGTGCTCGCCGTAGTGGTGCTGGTGTGGATCAGCAATGCCGATTTCGGCTCCGAACGGACAAAAGTCCCGCTAACTCCGGGGCCCTGCGAACCGTTCTGCACGGCCACCGTCGCACCGCCGCAACCCGGCCCCCGATAGCCGTCGAGAATTGCTGCGCAAAACCTCCGCCGACTGGGTATCAAGTAGGGGGATGTCCCGGTGTGGGCACCGGGGAGAGGTTCGGATGTTCGGCAACGACGACGATTATGGACAGCCGCGCCCGATCAACTGGGGTCGGGCCGCGATTTTTCTCGTTCTCGTGCTCGGACTCGCGGTGATTCTGATGCTGTTGGTAGTCACCG
Source organism: Nocardia sp. NPDC004278 (assembly GCF_053602975.1). NCBI lineage: Bacteria > Bacillati > Actinomycetota > Actinomycetes > Mycobacteriales > Nocardiaceae > Nocardia > Nocardia sp. NPDC004278. The sequence continues at coordinate 184,447 of NZ_JBSGEQ010000016.1, read as the reverse complement.
CCGATTTCGGTGATAAGTCGCCGTCGACGACCGTGCCGAAAACTCCCGGGCCGTGCGCGCCTTTCTGCCCGACGAATGCCCGGTAGCCGGTACTAGACCCACACGCCCTTGCCGACAGTGACCACGCCGCCGTTGCTGACCGCGAAGCGATCCCGATCCCGGTCCAGATCGACGCCGATGATCTCGCCCTCGCCGACGACGACGTTCTTGTCCAGAATCGCGCGGCGCACCACCGCGCCGCGCCCGATCCGCACCCCCGGCATGAGCACGCTGCCCTCGACGGTCGCGCCGTCATCGACCATGACATTGGAGCTGAGCACCGAATTGCGCACGGTCGCGGCCGAGAGAATGCAGCCGGCGCCGACCACGCATTCCTGTGCGAGCCCGCCCTGCGCGAATTTGGCGGGCGGCAGATTCTCCGCCGCGCCGCGGATGGGCCAGTGCTTGTTGTAGAGGTTGAAGACCGGATGCACCGAGACGAGGTCCATATGGGCCTCGTAGAAGGCGTCGATGGTGCCGACGTCGCGCCAGTAACCGCGGTCGCGTTCGGTCGCGCCGGGCACCTCATTGTCGGCGAAGTCGTATACCGCGGCCTCACCCGCCGCCACCAGCGCGGGGATGATGTCGCCGCCCATATCGTGATCGGAATCGGAGTTGTCGGAGTCGGCACGAATCGAATCCACCAGCACCTTGGTGGTGAAGACGTAGTTGCCCATCGAAGCGAAGGTGACGTTCGGATCGTCCGGTGTGCCCGGCGGATGCGCAGGCTTCTCCAGGAATTGGGTGATCCGCCCGGACTCGTCGGAGTCGATGCAGCCGAATGCGCTCGCCTGGCTGCGCGGCACCCGGATACCGGCGACGGTGACGCCAGCACCGGAGTTGATGTGGTGCTGGACCATCTGCTCCGGATCCATCCGGTACACGTGATCGGCGCCGAAGACCACGATGTAGTCCGGATCCTCGTCGTAGATCAGGTTCAGCGATTGCATGATCGCGTCGGCGCTGCCGGTGTACCAGCGCGGACCGAGGCGCTGCTGCGCGGGCACCGGCGTGATGTACTCCCCGGCGAAACCCGACAGCCGCCAGGTCTGCGAGATGTGCCGGTCCAGCGAATGCGACTTGTACTGGGTGAGCACGCACAGGCGCAGATAGCCCGCATTGACCAGATTGCTGAGTACGAAGTCGATCAGACGGTAGGCGCCGCCGAAGGGGACGGCTGGCTTGGCTCGATCCGCGGTAAGTGGGAACAGGCGCTTGCCCTCGCCACCGGCGAGCACGATCCCGAGTACGTGCGGCTGGCTCCTCACATCTGCCAAACTACCGCGCCACCCGGGTACAGGTGGCCCATGCCAAAGTGAACGTCTAGTTTGAAGCAGTGAGTTTCGGCACGGGCGGCGAGGGTGCGGGGACGGTAGCCGGTGATCCCGACCGGCTGAGTGTGGCGATGTTGACACGGGAATTTCCCCCCGAGGTGTACGGCGGGGCGGGCGTGCACGTCACCCAGTTGGCTGCGCAGTTGCGGCAGCTGTGTGAGGTGACGGTGCATTGCATGGGGGTGCCGCGTACGGATGCCGTAGTGCACCAGCCGGATCCGAATCTCTACGCCGCCAATGCCGCGCTGCAGATGATGTCGGCCCAGCTGCGGATGGCCGATGCCGCGGGTCAGGTGGATGTGGTGCACTCGCATACCTGGTACACCGGGCTGGCCGGACATCTCGCCGCGACGCTCTATGGGATCCCGCATGTCCTCACGGCGCATTCGCTGGAGCCACGGCGGCCGTGGAAGGCCGAACAGCTCGGCGGCGGCTACCGCCTGTCGTCGTGGTCGGAGCGCAATGCGGTGGAATACGCGGACGCGATCATCGCGGTGAGCGAGGGCATGCGCCACGATGTGCTCGACGCCTATCCGACGATCGATCCGGACCGGGTCCACGTGGTGCACAACGGCATCGACGCGACCGTCTGGCATCCGGGACCGCCGCTCGTGGGTTCCCGGTGGATTCTGAGCGAATTGGGTGTGCGCGCCGATCAGCCGATCGTGGCCTTCGTCGGTCGCATCACCCGGCAGAAGGGGGTCGGGCATCTGCTCGCCGCGGCCCGCGACTTCGATCCGGAGATCCAGTTGGTGCTGTGCGCGGGCGCGCCGGATACCCGCGAGCTGGAGGCCGAGATTTCCGCGGCGGTCGCCGAACTCAGCAGCGTGCGCGGCAATGTGTTCTGGGTGCGCGAGATGCTGCCGACCGAGCAGATCCGCCAGATCCTGGCCGCCGCAACGGTCTTCATCTGCCCCTCGGTCTACGAGCCGCTCGGCATCGTGAATCTGGAGGCGATGGCGTGCGCGACCGCGGTGGTCGCCTCGGATGTCGGCGGCATTCCCGAGGTGGTGGCGGACGGGCAGACGGGTCGCCTGGTGCACTACGACGGGAATGCAGTGCGGCAGTACGAACAGGATCTGGCCGCGGCCGTCAATGCCGTCGCCGGTGATCCGGTGCGCGCCGCCGAATTCGGCGCGGCCGGACGCCACCGCGCCATCGCCGAATTCGACTGGCTCCGGATCGCATCCCGAACCGTCGCGATCTACGACCAGGTCCGCAAGCTCTGACCCGGCCGATCGCTGGCGCTCATGGGTGGGGCCGGTAGGTCGAGATCTGGACCGAGGCGGTGACCTCGACGGCGTCCGGGAGGGCATCGACGTGCTGGGTCCCGTGATGGGCGGATGGACCCATCGCCACCACATCGCGGATATCGGTGCGGGAGAGCTTCATCGGGTACTCGACGAGCGTGCGGTCGACGGGGGCGAAGTGGCCGGACATGGCCTCGGTGAGGCGTCGTTCCTTATCCGGGTCGACCGTCACCATGCCGAGTGGGCCGATCAGTTCGGCCAGATGGCGTGGCGTCGGGGTGGCGACGACGAATCGGCCGTCGGCGGTGAGGGTCCTGGCGACCTCGCTCGGATTGCGCGGCGCGAATACCGACAGCACGCGGCGCAGCGCACCGTCGCGAACGGGTAGACCGCGCCAGGCGTCGGCGAGTACCGAGGCGGCACGCGGATGGGCGCGGGCGCAGCGTCTGGCCGCCGGTTTGGCCACGTCCAACGCGATCCCGCGGGCGGGGATGGCATCGAGCGCGGCGGCCAGGTAGTAGCCGGTCCCGGCACCGACCTCCAGTACCGCATCGTCATTGAGCACCGGGCCGGATGAGTCGTCGGCCGCGACGGCCGCGGCCACTGCGTCGGCGATCGGCGCGAAATGTCCCCCGAGCTGGAATGTGGCGCGCGCATCCAGCATCGCCGCGGTATCGCCGGTCATCTTCGTCGACGCGCCCGTCAACAGACTGACGTAACCCTGCTTGGCGATGTCGAAACTGTGCCCGGATCCGCAGCGCAGCGTCCGATCCCGCGACTCCATACCGGAGCCGCATTCCGGACAGGCCAGCAGACCGGCCACTTCAGCGAGTGGGGAATTAGCTGGTGACACTCTTCAGTTCGTCACCGAGCGCTGCCGCTTCATCCGGCGTGAGTTCAACGACCAGACGCCCGCCACCCTCGAGTGGAACCCGCATCACGATTCCACGCCCTTCCTTGGTTGCCTCGAGGGGACCGTCCCCGGTGCGGGGCTTCATGGCCGCCATCCTCTGCTCCCTCCAGATCTGCGCGATATCCTGCGCACTTTCTTGGAACTCCAGTTGTCACCAACCAGCGAGCTCACCGGCATTTGGCGAGCTACACCCGTCCCATTCTTCCCTATCGCCGGAGTGGACGGATACCTGAGTTCGAAATGTGACCGCTCGGCCGGTGTCGGGCCGCTCCGCGCCGACCATTTCGAGCGACCTGCGAGCAGTCGCTACCGGACCCAACAATCGGCCAGGTGGTCGTCGACCATTCCGGTCGCCTGCATCAGCGCATAGGCGGTGGTCGGACCGACGAAACGGAACCCGCGTTGCTTCAATTCTTTTGCCAGAGCTACGGATTCGGGAGTTGTCGCGGGTACCTCGGCGATTGTGCGCGGTCGTGGCCGAGGCGCCGGGGCGAAGGACCAGATCAGTTCGTCGAGTCCGATATCGAGGTCCGCGGCGACGCGCGCATTGGCGATCGCCGCATCGATTTTGGCCCGGTTGCGGACGATGCCGGGATCGGCGAGCAGCCGCGCCACATCGCCGTCACCGAAGGCGGCCACCCGGTCGATCGCGAACCCGGCAAACGCAGCACGGAAGGCCGGTCGCTTGCGCAGAATGGTGATCCACGCCAGACCCGATTGGAACGCCTCGAGACACATGCGCTCGAACATGGCGTCATCGCCGTGCAGCGGCTTACCCCATTCGTGGTCGTGATAGTCGCGGTAGAGCTGAGACCCCTCCGACCACGGGCAGCGGAGCTTGCCATCGGATTCGGCCGCCAGCGCGGCCCCAGCGATCTCGGCGGTCATTTCTGCTCCAGCCCGAACTGCACCTGCGGGTGGACAGCGGGTTGATTCGGCTGCGCAAAGGAAGCTTCCGGCCGAGCGATGGGTACCTGCGGCCGCGCAATCGGCACGCGCGGCTCGGTGGCCGCTGCCGGTTGCGGGGTGACCGGTGTGTACGCGTAGGCGATCGGCTCGGGTGGCTGGCCGGTCGGTGCCTGCGGTTGGGGGGCCGACGCGTGCGGCGGGGCAGGTGTGCCGTTGGGCGATGCGGTCGGCGGCTGTCGATGGGCGATCGCGCCGTGCGGTTGGCCGGTCGGTGTCGGTGAATGAGTGGTCGGAGTGCCCGACTGGGGGACCGGTGTGCGCCACTGGGCGGTCGGGCCGTGCGGTTGACCGGTCGGTGTCTGCGGTTGGGCGGATGGCGGCTGTGGCTGCGCGATGGTGCCGTTGGTCGGAGCGGGCGGCGTTTGCGGCTGGGCGTCGGGCTGGGTAGCAGGTGTATGCGGCTGTGCGGTCGGGCCGTTGGGGGTTGCCGGTGTCTGTGTGCTCGGCTGCGGGTTCGGAAGTTGGACGTTCGGCTGCTGGAGGTTCGGGCTCTGGGCGGCGCGCGCCTCGGCCAGTTGGAGCTGCAGCTCGTCGATTCTGGTCGCGAGTCGGGTCAGCGCCCAGTCCACTTCGCCTGCCTTATAACCGCGCACCACCTGCTGGAAGCGCAGTGCGCGCACATCGGCGCCGCTGATGCCCTCGGCGGGCAGAACGGTGGCGGTCGTGCCCTCGGGCAGCGGTCCGAGTTCCTCGGCGCGCCCGAATACCGCACTGGCGAGCAAGAACAGGACCGCGGCGACCAAGCCGACGATCAGCACGTACAACAGCAGCGTGAGCATGTCACGAGCTTATTGGCCGACACCGACACCTGGCATCCACCCACCCTGCGGAAATCGGACTTCGAATTGCCGGTGGCCAGCTGGCCGGGCGACCAAGTCCGCTTTCGCCTCGTAGATCCGAGTTGGCGCGCCGCGGCCCGAAGTCGGTGGGCGATCGGGTGCGCCGTCGCGTCGCGCCGCTACAGGTGGCGCGTCGTATCGATGCCGAGTGACATGCCCGCGAGTCCACGACGGCGGATCGCGAGTTTGTCGGAGACCTCGAGCAATGCCTTGGCGGCCGGATTCTCCGGATCCCGCAGCACGATCGGCGTGCCCTCGTCACCGGACTCGCGCAATGCCTGCTCGATCGGAATCTGGCCCAGCAGCGGCACATTGGCGCCCACCGCACGGGTGAGGCGTTCGGCGACGGACTGGCCGCCACCGGAGCCGTAGAGTTCCATCCGGGTGCCATCGGGCAGATCGAGCCAGGACATGTTCTCGATGACACCCGCGATCCGCTGCCGCGTCTGCAGCGCGATCGCACCGGCGCGCTCGGCGACCTCGGCAGCCGCGGGCTGGGGCGTGGTGACGACCAGGATCTCCGCATTCGGGATCAGCTGCGCGATGGAGATCGCGACATCGCCGGTGCCGGGCGGCAGATCGAGCAGCAGCACGTCCAGGTCGCCCCAGAACACATCGGCGAGGAACTGCTGCAGCGCCCGGTGCAGCATCGGACCGCGCCACACCACCGGCGTATTGCCCTGGGTGAACTGCGCGATGGAGATCAACTTCACATTGTGCGACTGCGGCGGCATGATCATCCGCTCGACCTGGGTCGGCCGCGCGTCGGTGCCGAGCATCCGCGGAATCGAGTGGCCGTAGATATCCGCGTCCAGTACACCGACCGACAGACCGCGTGCAGCCATGGCGGCGGCGAGATTGACTGTGACACTGGACTTTCCGACGCCGCCCTTCCCCGAGGCCACCGCGTACACGCGGGTCAGCGAACCGGGCTGGGCGAAGGGGATCACCGGATCGGCGGAGTCGCCGCGCAGCTGCTTGCGCAGGTTGGTGCGCTGCTCGTCGTTCATGATGTCGAGCTCGACCGTGACGGCACCGACGCCAGCGACGTCGGCCACCGCCTTGGTGACCCGCTGGGTGATCTCGGTGCGCAGCGGGCAGCCCGCCGTCGTCAGGTAGACCTCGATATGGACATTGCTATCGGCACCGATCGCGATGCTCTTCACCATGCCCAGTTCGGTGATCGGTTTGCGGATCTCCGGGTCGTCGACCTTCGCGAGGGCTCCCCGCACATCCGCTTCCGTAACCACTGGCATGGCACAAATTTTACGTTGTGTCAGATTCGCGGCAGGTCACCGGGCTTGGGTGCGATACCGGAGGCATAGGATCCGGCCCATGCCATCACATTGGCGACGTAGGCCATGGAGTTGTTGTAGCGCAGAATCGCCCGCGTCTGCTGGCTGAGATCGCGCATGTTCAACCCGCCGTCGCACAGGTACTTGCCCGCGGTCAGCGCCGCGTCGAACAGGTTCTGGGGATCGGCGATGCCGTCGCCATTGCCGTCGGCGCCGTAGCGCTTCCAGGTCTCCGGCAGGAATTGCATGGGGCCGATGGCGCGGTCGTATCCGCTGAGTCCGTCCAGCGCGCCGTCGTCGGTATCGCCGACGACGTGATTGCCCGCGAGGCTGCCGTCGAGAACCGGTCCATAGACAGGTGTGAGCGGATTGCCGTCGGCGTCGGCCTTGCCGTAGGCGTGGGTCGATTCGACCCGGCCGATTCCGGCGAGCAGATACCACGGCATTCCGCAGACGGGATTCTCGGCGGCGAGTGTGCGTTCGGCATTCTGGTAGGCCGCGACGGCGACGCCGGGAATGCCGAGCGGGCCGGCCGGCAGCGCGGCCGGTTGCCTACCATCCGGCAGCGCAACGGTTTTCACGATCGGCGGTGCACTCCGTGCCTGCTTTGCCATTGCGTGAGCGACGAATTCGGTCGTCGCCGCTGGTTCCGCGGCGGCCGCGAGTCCGAGCGCCTGGTCGTCTTGATCGTCGCCCGGAACATGTTCCAGGACAGACGATGCGGTCGGATCGAGCGTGCCCGCGGACGCGGCGACGGCCACGAACCCAGCGGGAACCAATCCGGTCAATGCGATAACGGAGCTGCGCTTGATTGTCGCAGGCGACTGTTTCCGATGACGCCCCACTGTGCGGTGACCCTCCATTGACTCTGCAGCGAGTCCTTCGTGATGGAACGAAGTAGAGGCTACCGCATTCGAGACCTTTTTGTTACTGCTTCGTTATCGGGTTCCGGTGTGGCGTAACGGTTCGGGTATCTGTCCTGGTATCAGCGCTGCGGGACCGGCGCGGGCAGCGGGATGACGATGCCGAACGGCAGCGTGATGCCCGGTGCGGGCGGCGTTGCGGGTTCTGTCTGTGTCGGCTCCGCTGCGTCGGGCAGGCCGGGCTCCGGCGTCTTCTCCGGCGTGGTCTCCGTCGATTCCCCCGGCGACTGTGGGGGAGTCTGCGCATTGGGCGCGGGCTGTGCCGCGCCGGGCCCCGGCTGGGCGGCGCCGGGTTGGGCCGCACCGGGTTGGGCCGGAGCGCAGTTGGCGGCTTGTGGCTGTGGCTCGGGCTGATCCGGGTGCGCGGGATCCTTCGGCTCGCCCTTCGGGTCGCCATTGCCAGCACCGAAGGTCTGCGCCGGTGCGATGGGTGACTGGGCCGGATCGCCGGGCGGGGGCAGCTGCGCCGGCGCCGCCTGCTGCGGTTCGCACGGCGGCTTGGGCGCGGGTAGCGGACAGAAGATGCCGCACGGGATCGGCGGCAGACCGGGGATGGTGATCATCACCTGGGTCGGCGTCGGGATGGTCACCGTATTCGCCGGCGGCGGCTCGGTGGTGGTGGTCGGCGATGTGGTGGATGCGGCCAGCATGTCCGTGCCCGCCGTGATCGCCCCGCTGCCCGGCGGAATGAGATCGGGGGAGATGCGCACCTGGCTCGGGGTGCCGCCGGTGCGGTAGGCCATCGACCAGCTCAGTACATTGGCTGCGTAGGCGAGCGAGTTGTTGTAGCGCAGCACCGCGCGCAGTTCCTGTTGCGGATCGCGCAGGTCCAACCCGCCCGAGCAGAGGTATTTGCCCGCGGCGAGGGCGGCGTCGAAGACATTGTGCGGATCGGCGACGCCGTCACCATTGCCGTCGGCGGCGTACAGACTCCAGGTGCCCGGCAGGAACTGCATCGGACCGATGGCGCGCACCGCGGTGCCGTCGGCGGCCCTGATCACCTGGTTGCCCGGCAGGGTGCCGTCGAGGGCTGGGCCGAAGATCGGGGTCACCGTGGTGCCCGCGGCGTCGGTGCGACCGCCGCCCGCATGTCCGGATTCGATCCGGCCGATACCGGCGAGCAGGCTCCAGGACAGACCGCAGCTGGGCATCGAGGATTCCAGTGCGAGTTCGGCATTGCGATATGCCGCGAGCACGATTTCCGGGATGCCGAGCGCGCCGCCCGTGGCCGGGAGCGAGATGTCGTGCAATGGCACCGAACCCGCGAACAGTGGTGTGCCACCGGCAAGCGGGGTCATTGCTCGAAGTTTGCGGGGAGCCTCCGGCGTGACCGAAAGGAGACCGACTGTCCGAGACAATGGCGCCTCGCCCGTACTGTCGGATGCCCCGTTGGCGACGGCTCGACCGGTCGACACGGCGAGCAGAGCTTCAGGGGCTTTGTCAGGAGTACTGGACTGTGTGACGTTGGTTGCCGAGCCGGTGGCGACCAAACCAGCGACGACCAGGGCCGAGAGGGTTATCGGAGCGGATATTCGCATTCGGCCACACCATTCCTCGACGTCGTGGAGCTGCTGTCCGGGACATCCCCTGCCCGGCGGCTCGGGACAACGCCGTCCAGGTTACCCGCGGGTCAGAACGTTGTTGAGCATTTCTTGTCAATCGTCAGCAACTGGCGGTGAAACCGGAACCGTGCCCTGCTTTCGGCCGGAGCTTTTCTTGCGATTACTCTTTGCGGGTTTATCCGACTGCGACTCGCGATCCGGGGCCTCGGCGGCCTCGATCCGTTCCAGTACCTCTCGCATTTCCTCCAGTTCGCGCCGGACATAGTCGCGCGTAGCAACCTCGCCGATCGCGATCCGCAGCGAAGCGAGTTCGCGGGCAAGGAATTCGGTATCGGCCTTGGTCTGGGCGGCCCGGCTCCGGTCCTCCTCCAACGACACCCGGTCGCGGTTGTCCTGTCGGTTCTGCGCCAACAGGATCAGCGGTGCCGCATAGGCGGCCTGGGTGGAGAACGCGAGGTTGAGCAGGATGAACGGATACGGGTCCCAGCGCAGCGTGATCACGAAGATGTTCAGCAGGATCCAGATGACCACCACGATGGTCTGGATCGCCAAATAGCGTCCGGTGCCGAGGAATCGGGCGACCCGCTCGCTGGAGCGGGCCATCGCCTCGGCGTCGTAGTCGAAGCGGAACCGCGATTCCACCGGCGTCTCGAGGCGCTGACGCGCTGGACTCTTCTCACTCACGGTCGGCTGTCCCCTCATGCCGCTCGGCCGCCTGGTGCGCCATATCGTGCGTATCCTCCTGCTCGCGCCAATCCTCCGGCAGCAGATGGTCGAGCACATCGTCCACGCTGACCGCGCCGAGCAGGTGGTTCTCCTCGTCCACGACCGGTCCGCAGACCAGGTTGTAGGTCGCGAAATAGCGGGTCACCGCGCCGAGTGGGACATCTGGGCGCAATGGGGCCAGATCGGTGTCGAGAATGCCGCCGACCAGATGTGCGGGCGGTTCGCGCAAAAGTCGCTGCAAGTGGACCGAGCCGAGGAACCGGCCGGTCGGTGTGGCGGTTGGCGGGCGCACCACGAACACCATGGAGGCCAGCGCCGGTGTCAGATCCGGGTTGCGCACCCGGGCCAGCGCTTCGGCGACGGTGGTTGCCGGGGTGAGGATCACCGGTTTCGGGGTCATCAGACCGCCCGCGGTATCCGGCGAGTGCTGCAGCAGTCGGCGGACCGGTTCGGATTCCTCCGGATCCATCAGTGCCAGTAGCGATTCCCGCTCGCCCGTCGGCAGTTCGCCGAGCAGGTCCGCGGCATCGTCGGGGTCCATGGCCTCGAGCACATCGGCGGCTCGGCCGACCTCGAGGTGGCCGAGCAGATCGACCTGATCGTCATCGGGAAGTTCCTGCACCACGTCGGCGAGGCGCTCGTCATCGAGCGCGATCGCCACTTCGACGCGCCGCTTCTCCGGCAGTTCGCGTAGTAGATGTGCGACGTCGGCGGGGCGCAGACCCTCGAACTGTTCGAGCAGTTGGGTGACGTCCTGGCCCGGCCTGCCGATTTCGTATGGGGTCAGCCCGCTGACCTGGGTCCAGTCCACCACGTGTACGGTGCGGCGGCGCCCGAGCCTGCGATGTCCGCGCACCGCGACCCTGGTCACTCGCCAGTCCCTGGTCCGGGTCTGCTCGATGCCGAGATCGACAACGAGCACATCGACATCCGCGACATCCGGCAGATCCGGATCGTCAACGCGCACCGAGGAATCGACGATCTGCGCGAGCGCGAGCATTTCGCCGGGCCGCTGGGTGAAGCGGCGCAGGCTTACCGTGCCGGTATTGAGCGCGACAGCACCGGGTTCGATGGTGGTGACCCGCAGCATCGGCACGAAAATCCGTCGCCGGGACGGCAGTTCGACGACGAGGCCGTGCACGCGGGGCTGCTGGCGGTCGTAGCGGATGGCCACGACGACGTCACGGATGCGGCCGATAGACTCGCCGTCCGGGCCGAGTACCACCAGCCCGGCGAGTCTGGCGACGTACACCCTGGTTGCTGCCATGGTTGTCAGGTTAGAGGGTGCGCGGACCGGTATTCGCACCATGCCCACGATCGACGGGAGTGATCATGAAGCCGCGCCGCTCGGTGCTCGCCTGCCCCGGCAGCAGCAAGAAGATGATCGATAAGGCCAAGGGGCTGCCGGTCGACGAGGTATTCCTCGATCTGGAGGACGCGGTCGCGCCCGCCGCCAAGGCCGAGGCCCGCGCGAATATCGTGGCGGCGCTGAACGACTCCGGCTGGGGTAGCCAGCTGCGAGTGGTGCGGGTCAACGACTGGACCACCGAATGGACCTACACCGATGTGATCACGGTGGTCGAGGGTGCGGGTGCGGCCCTGGACGCGATCCTGCTGCCGAAGGTCACCGATGCCGGTCAGGTGCGGGCACTGGATCTGCTGCTCACCCAGTTGGAGAAGGCGAGCGGGCTAGCGGTCGGCCGGATCGGTATAGAACCGCAGATCGAAAACGCGCTGGGATTGCGCAATATCGATGAGATCGCCACCGCGAGTCCGCGGGTGCAGGCCCTGGTCTTCGGTCCGGCCGACTTCATGGCCAGCATCAATATGCGCACATTGGTGGTCGGCGAACAGCCGGAGGGCTATGACACCGGCGATGCCTACCACCACATTCTGATGACCATCCTGCTCACTGCCCGCGCGCACGGACTGCAGGCAATCGACGGCCCCTACCTGCAAATTCGGGATATCGATGGATTTCGCAGGGCGGCCGGACGCACCGCCGCGCTCGGTTTCGACGGCAAATGGGTGTTGCATCCCGGACAGATCGAGGCCGCGAACGAGATCTTCAGTCCACGCCAGGCCGATTACGATCGCGCCGAGCTGATTCTGGATGCCTACGCCTTCCACACCTCCGAAAAGGGCGGTGCGCGCGGTGCGGTAATGCTCGGCGACGAAATGATCGATGAAGCCAGCGCCAAGATGGCTCGGGTAATCGCCGATAAGGGCCGAGCGGCGGGGATGCGGAGATCCACAGAGATGGGGACGACGCGTTTCACACCCCCGAACATGGGTTCGGAATAGCAGAATAGAGATATGACGAATCCCTTGGGGAACTCGAATCGTGCGCGCCAGGGCCTGCCGACGCCGCCAACGGGCTGGCCGGTCGGCTCGTATCCGACCTATGCCGAGGCGCAGAAGGCGGTCGATTTCCTGGCCGATAACCAGTTCCCTGTGCAAGACGTGACCATCGTCGGCGTCGACCTCATGCAGGTCGAACGCGTGCTGTACCGACTGACGTGGGGCAAGGTGATCGGCGGCGGAGTGGTTTCGGGCGCGTGGCTCGGCCTGTTCCTCGGCCTGCTGCTGAGCCTGTTCACCACCACCACCGGCGGTTTCGCGCCGGTGCTGGTCGGCCTGGTCGGCGGCATCATCTTCGGCGTCATCTCCACCTCGATCCCGTACGCGGCGACCAAGGGACAGCGCGACTTCGCCTCCACCATGCAGTTGGTGGCGGGCCGCTATGACGTGCTGTGCGACCCGAAGTCGGCCGAGCAGGCTCGGGACATGCTGGCGCGGTTGGCGATCTGAGCGCATGGAAGTAGTGGAGAAGGTCCGCACCGAGGTGCTGGACCACTTCGGTGTGGCATCGACGGGTGTCGACTCCGCGTCGGTGACCTTCCTCGGGTTGGAGCCCATCGAGATCCTGCGCATCCCGGGCGAGGAGCTGGTGCACTACGTAACCCTCGGCGGCTCCCGCCATCCCATGGGCGATCCCGGTGACCTGCACGCCGATCCGGTGCGCGGGCCGCGGGCCGAACTGGTGTTGACACTGCGCGCGGGAGTCGGCGCGAGCTCGGGGCTGGCCCGCACACTCGGTGTACTGGTCGCGGCGCCCGCCGTGGAAGGCGTTGTGCTGCAAGCCGATGCGCTACTCGACATCGGCGAGCCGATGTGGCGCAATGCGCCGTTCACCGCGGTGTTGTTGGGCGAGAGCGACATTCCCGAGGTGGTGTTGCCCGAGCCAGCCGAGCCGGTGCGGTATTTCGCGGTGGTACCGGTGACCGCGACCGAGGCGGCCTGGGTGCGAGTACGCGGTGCGCAGGCGTTGCGCGAGGCCTGGGCGGAGGCGGGTATCGATGTGCACGATCCCGCGCGAGGCGCTGCGGCGCTGTAGCTTCGGTCGTCAGAGCCAATTGTTGCGGTGGAAGTTGACGTACAGCCCGGTGCAGACCACTGCGATGAGCAACAGCACGGCCGGATAGCCCCAGACCTGTTTCAGCTCCGGCATATGCTCGAAGTTCATGCCGTAGATCCCGGCGATCATCGTCGGCACCGCGGCGATCGCGACCCACGCGGAGATCTTTCGCATATCGGTGTTCTGCTGGACACCGACCTTGGCGAGTGCCGCGGTGATCAGTGCGCTGAGCGCCTCGTCGAAATCGTTGATCCGCTCGGCCACCGCCGTGTGATGATCGGCGACATCGCGGATATATCGCCGAACCTCCTTGGGCAACGGCATTGCGGTGTTGCGGCCGAGTGCTTCGAGCGCGGTCCCGAGCGGATTCACCGCTCGCCGTAGCTCAACGACCTCACGCTTGAGCTGATAGATCGATTCGACGGACACTTTGCTACGCGGCGTAAAGATCTCCTCTTCCATCTCGTCGATATCGTTCTCGACCGACTGGGCGACCTCGACGTAGGAATCCACGACGTGATCGGCGACCGCGTGCAGCACCGCGCCGGGGCCGTACCCGAGCTGCTCGGGTTGGCACTCCAATTCCTTTCGGACACCGGCCAATCCGGTGTGCTCGCCGTGCCGGACGGTGACCGCGAAATTCGGTCCGGTGAATACCATGATGTCGCCGGTCTCGACGATCTCGCTGATCGAGTGGATTTCGTGCGGGACATAGCTGACGGTGCGCAGTACGAGGAACAGGGTGTTGTCGTAGCGTTCCAGCTTCGGTCGCTGATGGGCGTGGATGACGTCTTCCACGGCCAGCGGATGCAGATCGAAGGTCTTGGCGATATCGGCCATCTGGTACTGGTCCGGGTCGTGCAGCCCGACCCATACGAATCCGGTTCCGCGGTTGCTGACCTCGGCCATCGCGTCCGTAGGACTGAAGTGGCCGGGCAGTCGCCGGCCGTCGATGTAAACAGCGCAATCGACCACCGCACGCGCGGTGGGGACCGGGATATGGGGCAGCGGCGTGCGCGCTCGGCCCTGGCCGCGGAACGACGGTAGCGGCGGAATGGATGGCACCGCTCGATGCTACGTCGGCTGCGCCTGCGGCTCGCGACGAGCGGCACGGTATGAAAGAAGGCGTGCGCATCGACCTGCATACCCATTCGACCGCGTCCGACGGCACCGATACCCCGGCCGAACTCGTCCGGAACGCGGCGGCCGCGGGACTGGACGTCGTCGCGATCACCGACCACGACACCACCGCGGGGTGGAGCGCGGCGGTCGACGCGCTGCCGAAGGGGTTGACGCTGGTCCGCGGTATGGAGATGTCGTGTATCGGCCTCGGCGAGGACGGGTGGCCGGTTCCGGTGCACCTACTCGCGTACCTCTTCGATCCGACCGATCGGTGTTTCGCCGACGAGCGCGAGCGCCTGCGTGCTGAGCGGGTCGAGCGTTTGCGCGCGATGGCCGAGCGGATGCAGGCCGACGGACTACCCATCGATCCGGACGCGGTGCTGGCCTCTGCCGGACCGTCCGCGGGCCGCCCGCACCTGGCGCGTGCCCTCGTCGAGGCCGGAGTGGTGCCGAGTGTGGACGCGGCCTTCACCGAATTGCTGGCCCCGCATGGTCGCTACTACGCGGAAAAGGCCGATACGCCGCTGCGCCGGGCCGTCGAGATGATCGCGACCGCCGGTGGCGTCAGCGTGCTCGCGCATACCAGGGCGCGCAAGCGGGGCCGGTTGCTCGCGCTCGACGAGATTCGCGAACTCGCCACCCTCGGACTCGGCGGGCTGGAGATCGCGCATCCGGACCATTCCGCGGCCGACCGGGCGCTGCTCGTCGATCTGTCCGCCGAACTCGGCCTCATCACGACCGGTTCGTCGGACTATCACGGCGCGAACAAAACCATCCGGCTCGGTGAATTCACCACCGATCCGGCGCAATTCGAGGAACTTGCGGGCAAAGCCACGGGAGTGCCGGTGATCGCCTCGTGAGAGTGCTGCGCGGACTCAGCGGAATTGTTGCCGGTGGGATGTTCGTGCTCGCCCTCGTCGTTGTCGGTACCGCGGTCATCGCTGCTCGGCGCGATTTTCCCGGACCCGGTGGGGAATCGGTGACATGGCATGTCGCCGCATCCGTAATCGGCGTCGGCGCACAGATCTTTTCGGATCGGCATCGGGGTTTTGCTGCTTTCTCCGGATCGATGGTCGTTTTCATCGTCGCCGGATTATTGCTCTGGACGCAGTGGTGGAGCTGATATCTCGGTAATGGTTGCGGCCACGTGAATTGTGGTCGAACATTTCTCTTTGTGACTGAATGCGAGACGGATGTGCTCGTCCTCGGCGGCGGTCCCGCCGGGGTTTGGGCCGCCGTCTCCGCCGCCACCGCGGGCGCTCGGGTGGTACTCGTCGACAAGGCGCGCTGCGGTGCCAGCGGACCCACCGCATGCGGGACGACATCGCTGTGGAATATCCCGCCGGGACCCGCCAGGGACGATGCGGTGCGGCGCGCCTATGCGCACGGCGGCGGACTCGCCGAACCGGAGTGGATGCTGCGAGTGCTCGACGAGACGCATCGGCGGGTCGAACAGCTGGCCCAGTGGGGCTATCGGTTTCCAGGGGAGGGCAGTGGCCCCGATGCCCGGGGGCCATCGTTGCGCGTCTACCTGGACGGCATGAGCTACCTGCGCCGGATGCGCCGCAGCGTGCTGCAGGCGGGGGTGCACGTGCTCGATTATCATCCCGCGCTGCAATTGCTCGTCGATCGCGACGGTGCGGTCACCGGGGCGGTCGGCGTGCAGCAGCTCAATGGTTTTCGCCCGTGGACCATCCGGGCCGGGGCCGTTGTCGTCGCCACTGGCGGCTGCGCCTTCCTGTCCGGGGGCGCTGGCACCGATGTCGATACCGGCGACGGACTGCTGCTGGCCGTCGAAGCGGGCGCGGAATTGTCCGGGATGGAATTCTCCAGCGCCTACGGACTTGTGCCGGTGCTGTCCGCATCCCGCGATGCGGCGTTCGCACCCGGGCTAGCACTGCATTTCGCGACGCTCTACGACGAATCCGGCGCGAAGATCACCGGTCATCGTGCCGCGGCGTTCGCCGCGATCGCCGATGGCCGCCGGATCTACGCCGCATTGGAAGATGTGCCGTACCCGGTCCGGCGCTGGCTGTCCCGGCAGGGCCTGGTCGACCGCACCCGCCGGGTGCCGCTGCGCGCGGTGCTCGAGGGCACCGTGCGCGGGACCGGCGGGCTGCGCATTGCCGGGGTGGACTGTGCGACCACGGTGGCCGGACTCTACGGCGCGGGCGATGTGATGACGCGCGAGCCGATCACCGGTGCGGTCAGCGGCTTCGGCGGTCAGGGCGGAGCCTGGGCCATCGCCTCGGGGGTATGGGCGGGTAAGGGTGCGGCCCGGTTCGCGCGCGGTCGCGGCCGGACCGGGCCGGTGCGCGAGCTGGCGGGTGCCGGACTGAACCCGGTGGCCCGCATTGATCCGCGTGCGGTGGTCGGGCTGGTGCAGGAGCACACCCTGCCGCTGCGCCGCAGCTACTGGCGCAGCGCGGGGAGTCTGCGCGACAGCATCGCCGAGCTCGACGCCATGTGGCCGGGCGCCGAATTCGATCTGGGCGGATTCGGCGCGGATCGGCTGCGGGCCAGGCAGGCGGCGGCACTGCTGGCGGTGGCGCGCTGGACCAAATACAGTGCCCTGGCGCGCACCGAGAGCCGCGGGATGCACCGGCGCACTGATCATCCCGGCGCCGCGGCGGATTGGCGGGTGCGGTTGACCTCCGGGGGGCTCGACACGGTGTGGGTGCGATCGGACCCGCGCCAGCCCGCTGCACAACTCGCCGCCGTGCCCGAAGTCGCCGCGGTGCTGCCCGAACCCGAGGCCGGTCCGGATCTCACCGCGGCCGATCCGGTCCCGTTGTGACAGCTCACGGGATACCGCTACCGAACTGCGAGTTTCTGCTTACCCCCAGGTAATTCGGACGACCTACCCTCGAAAGATGACGCTCGGCCGGAACACGACACGCCGGTTTGGCAATGCGTCGTCCCAGCTGGCAGAATGTTGCGGATTCCCGCCTACGCCACCGCCGGGTTCGGGAACATCGGCGATCTCCGCCTCGCGACGCACCGTCGCGTCCCGAGGATCCCCCCGCACGTTCTATCCGGACACACCCGTTCGGCCCTCGCTCTGCGGATCAGTGCCGCGCCACATTTCGGTATCGGACCGTCGGTCTTTCGACGCCTGCGGTCCGACTCGAAACGCCCCGGTCAGCGCACTCGATGAGCGTATGAATCAGCCAATACCCATTACCCGGCGGTAACCCGTCCCCCGGTTTGTCCGACCCGAGCAGGAGTGAAATCGTGTCATCTGTGACTGACGCACCGAATGCCACTGCAAGCCTTTCTGAAATCACGCACGACGAGATTTTCGCGGGACATCTCGGTGGCAAACTATCGGTCGAACTCACCGCGCCGCTGGACACCCAGCGCGACCTTTCCATCGCCTACACCCCGGGCGTGGCCAAGGTCAGCCTGGCCATCGCGGAGGATGAGGCGCTGACCAAGCGCTACACCTGGACCGACCGTTTGGTCGTCGTGGTGAGTGATGGCACCGCGGTGCTCGGTCTCGGCGATATCGGCCCGCGCGGCTCGTTGCCGGTGATGGAGGGCAAGGCGGCGCTGTTCAAGAAGTTCGCCGGACTGAACTCGATTCCGATCGTGCTCGACACCAAGGATGTCGACGAGATCGTGGAGACGATCGTCCGGCTGCGCCCGAGCTTCGGCGCGGTGAACCTGGAGGACATCTCGGCGCCGCGCTGCTTCGAGATCGAACAGCGGCTCATCGAGGCGCTGGACTGCCCGGTCATGCACGACGACCAGCACGGCACCGCCATCGTGGTGCTCGCCGCCCTCAATGGTGCGGCCAAGGTGCAGGGCCGCGCCATCGACGATATGAAGGTCGTGGTGTCCGGTGCCGGCGCCGCCGGTGTGGCGTGCACGAACATCCTGCTCGCCGCGGGTGTCAAGGATGTGACCGTGCTCGATTCGAAGGGCATCGTCAGCCGGGACCGCGGCGACCTCAACGAGGTGAAGGTCGAACTGGCGCAGCGCACCAACCCGCGCGGGCTGACCGGTGGTGCGGCCGAGGCGCTGGCCGGTTCCGATGTGTTCCTCGGACTTTCCGCGGGCACCATCGCCGAGGAACTGATCGCCTCGATGGCGCCGGAGTCGATCGTGTTCGCCATGTCGAACCCGAATCCGGAGATCCACCCCGATGTCGCGCACAAGTACGCCGCGATCGTGGCCACCGGGCGCAGCGACTTCCCGAACCAGATCAACAATGTGCTGGCCTTCCCCGGCGTCTTCAAGGGTGCGCTGGACGCGGGCGCGCGCCGGATCACCGAGGGCATGAAGATCGCCGCCGCGGACGCCATCCTCAGCGTGGTCGCCGATGAAATCAGCCCCGACAAGATCGTGCCGAGTCCGCTGGACCCGCGCGTCGCCCCGGCCGTTGCCGAGGCCGTCGCCGCCGCGGCCCGCGCAGAGGGTGTCGCATAACCTGATCTCGCAAATACGGGGCCGTTCACAGTGCTGGACGGCCCCGTATTTCGTTGTGCGTCAGTGCGGTACGGAGACGGCCGAGACGAATTTCGCGACTTGGGCGTCGGTGAGGTTCTTGGCGATATCCGATTCGCAGATCATGCCCACCAGGCGCTTCTTGGCATCGACCACCGGGAGCCGCTTTATCTGGTCCCGCTCCATCATGTTGAGCACTTCGCTGACGTCGGCGTCGTCGGATACCCAGCGCGGCGTGCCCTCCGCCAGATCACCGGCCCGGACCTTGCTCGGATCATGGCCCATCGCAACACATTTCACAACGATGTCACGGTCGGTCAGCATGCCGACCAGCCGGTCGTTGTTGCCGATCGGCAGGGCGCCGACATCCAGCCGGCGCATCATCTGCGCGGCCCGGTCCAGCGTCTCGTCGGCGGGAATCCATTCCGCATCGGCGTGCATGATGTCGCGAGCCTTCATGGAGCGACTGTTCACAGCAAACCTCCTCGTCTCAGGTGAATGAACCATGGGGTAACGACGACTCTGTCCCGTCACATAGTGACCCCGATCACAGTGTTGGTCAACGTGGAGTTGCTGACGGTCTGCTGGTGGTGGAGCAAGATCGCGGCGTCATCGGCCTGAATTGCGTTCGGCGCCGATGCGCCGATTCGCGCTGCGCGCCGTCGACAGTCGTTGGTATCATTTTGGTATGACAACGATCAGTGTCCGTCTACCCGATGAGATCCACGCCCGGATCACGGCGGCGGCGGAGGCTGACCACATCTCGGTGAACTCCGCCCTCGTGCAAGCAGCCGAAGCCTGGGTCGAGGCGCAAACTCAGCGCGCGCGCAGCCGAGCGCTGATGCGGGAGATCATGATCGAGGATGCCGAGTTGCTGGCCCGGTTGGGCGACGAGTGACGCCGGACGTTCTGCTTCTTGTCAATTCGGCGGTACTCGGTGGGAAACCAGAAATCCGCGACGCGGGCCTGGTAGCCGCGGCCGCGGCGCGGCCACATGCCAACCTGTCCGGCGCGGAGAGCTATCCGTCCATCGAAGAAAAGGCGGCGGCACTGCTGCATTCGATCGTGCGCACCCGGCCGTTTCAGCGCGGCAATACGAGCACCGGATGGGTTGCGCTCCGAATGATGTTGCGTTGCCACGGAAAACGCCCTGGACTCACGGCCACCGAAGCCTTCGACCTGTTGGAAGAACTTCGGGCAGTCGACTTGTCTGTTCCTGAACTCGTTGCGGCGCTACGTGTTATCGACGACTGAGCATCGGGGTGTGCAACAGAACCAGTTACCGGTGACCGTCGTTCACTCCGAGGTTTGCATGATGGCGGCCGGTGTGACTATCGCACGGTTCGCGCGGCGCAGGCGGCTGGTACCGGGGGCGCTGACCCAGACCGCGAAGGCGAGCAGGCCGTCCATGAGCATGGCGAGGGCGGCGACCAGGAGGGCGCCGACCAGGACGCGGTCGTAGCGGTAGACCGCGATGCCGTCGAAGATGTAGCGGCCCAGTCCGCCCAGGTTGACGAAGGCCGCGATGGTCGCGGTGGCGATGACCTGGAGGGTGGCTCCGCGCAGGCCGGTGAGCAGGATCGGCAGTGCGTTGGGCACTTCGACGCGGAACAGTATCTGGCGTTCGGTCATGCCCATGGCGCGTGAGGCATCGACGACATCGGCTGGGACATTGGCGATTCCGGCGTAGGCACCGGCCAGCAGCGGCGGAATGCCGACCGTGACCAGCGCGAGCAGCGGCGGGATCAGCCCGAGACCGAGCAGCAGCACCAGGAAGGTGAGCAGGCCGAGGGTTGGCAGGGCGCGCATGGCATTGGCGAATCCGACGAGTACTGCCGAACCGCGGCGGGTGTGCCCGATGACCAGGCCGAGCGGTAGCGCGACCGCCGCGGAGAAGACAATGGTCAGGAAGCTATACCAGAGGTGCTCGCCGATGCGGTGGTCGATGCCCGCCGGGCCGTTCCAGTTAGCGCTGTCGGTGAGGTAGTGCCAGGCATCGATGAAAAGGTTCATGCAGCAGCGCCTTTCGCCTTCGCGGCCCGGGCGTCGGCGCGCACCCACGGGGTCGACCAGCGGCCGAGGGCGTATACGAGCCGGTCGAAGATCAGCGCCAGCGCGAGGGTCACGATGATGCCAGCGATGATTTCGTCCGGATAGTCGCGCTGATAGCCCTGGGTGAAGAGTTTGCCGAGCCCGCCGACGCCGATCAGCGCACCGACCGAAACCATGGCGATATTGGTGACCACCACGACCCGCAGGCTGGATACGAAAACCGGTATGGCCAAAGGCATATCGACGGTCAGCGTGCGGCGCAGCGAACTGAAGCCGACGGCGTCGGCGGCATCGATGACGGTGGGCGATACCGAATCCAGCGCCGTCGGCACCGCGATCACCAGCAGCGCGGTCGAGTAGACGGTGAGCGCGATGATCACATTCAGCGGGTCGATGGTCGTTATTCCGGCCAGCGGCGGAATGATCACGAACAGCGCCAGTGACGGAATGGTGTAGGACAGACTGGCCACCGTCACCGTGATCCGCCGCAGCCAGGACACCCGGCGTACCAACGCCCCCACCGGAATCGCGATGATCAGACCGAGTACGAGCGGCATCAGCGCCAGATACAGATGGGTCCTGGTGAAACCCATGATCTCGGCGAAGTTGTCGATCAGATATCTCATGCGCTCTCGGTTTCGAAGAAGTGCCGATTGCGCTCGTCATCCTCCGCCGTGCGCTGCCCGGCGAGCTGTTCGAGTACCTCGGGAGCCCGGATGCCGCCGCGTGCGGCACCCGAATCATCTACGGCGACACCGATTCCCGACGGAGACGAGATCGCCGCATCCAAGGCCTGCCTGAGGTCACCGCCCGGCGGGAACAGCGAGCCACCCGCCGCGATGCTGTCGTGCAAGGCCCGGCCGGCCCGGATGCCCTCGACGCCGGTGACATCGATCCAGCCGCGCGGCACTCCGGAATCGGTGACCACCAATACCCATTCGCCGCGTTCCAGGCGCAGCTCGGCGAGTTCGGATTCGGTCGCGGTGTGAATCTCGTGCAGTACCAGGCTGTCCGCGCTGCGGAACGACAGTGCGCGGTAGCCGCGGTCGCGTCCGACGAATCCGGCTACGAAATCGGTTGCGGGCGCGGCGAGTACGCGTTGCGGTTCGTCGTATTGCTGCAGAATGCCGCCGGGGCCGAAGACCGCGATCCGGTCGCCGAGTTTGACCGCCTCATCGATATCGTGGGTGACGAAGACGACGGTCTTGTGCAATTCCGCTTGCAGGCGCAGCATTTCGGCCTGCAATTCCTCGCGCACCACCGGATCGACCGCGCTGAACGGTTCGTCCATCAGCAGCACCGGCGGATCGGCGGCCAGTGCCCTGGCCACCCCGACTCGCTGCTGCTGGCCGCCGGAGAGCTGAGCCGGATACCGGTTGGCCAGCGAGCGGTCCAACCCGACCCGGTCCAGCACCTCGAGTGCGGCCGCCCGGGCCGCGCGGCGCCGAACCCCTTGCAGCACCGGCACGGTCGCGACATTGTCGATGACGGTGCGGTGCGGCAGGAGTCCGGCGCTCTGGATCACGTAGCCGATACCGAGCCGCAGCTCGACCGGATTCACCGTCGAAATATCTTCGCCGCCAACAGTGATGCTGCCCGAACTGGGCGTGATCATCCGATTGATCATCCGCATCGAGGTGGTCTTGCCACAGCCCGACGGTCCGACGAAGACGGTGAACGAACCGGATTCGATGCGCAGATCGAGTTCGGAGACGGCGTGGGTGCCATCCGGATAGGTCTTGCTGATCCGGCTGAATTCGATATCGGACACGCTGGCTCCTACTTGGTCGGCGTGTTCAGCCCCTGGGCGGTGACCCATTGCTGTGCCGCGGCCTTGGGTTCGGTCTTGCTGTTTCCGGAGACCGCCTCATTGAGCTTGATCAGCTCGTCGGTGGTGAGTTTCGCGGAGACGGCATTGAGCGCGGCGAGCGCCTTATCGGTCTTCTTGGCGGCAGTGAACAGCGGCACCACATTCTGGGCCGGGAAGTTGTGCTTCGGATCCTCGAGCACCACCAGGTTGTTCTGCACGATCGCGGGGGAGGTGGTGAAGATATCGGCCGCGGTCACCGTGCCGTCGACCAGCGCGCGCACGGTCGCCGGGCCGCCGCCATCGGCGATCGGCACGAAGTTGTTCGCGGCGATATCGAGGTTGTAGTTCTTCTTCAAACCGGGCAGGCCGCCTGCGCGCTCCTGGAATTCGGCAGGCGCGCCGAATTTCACCTCGGCCGAATGCGCGGCCAGATCGGCGATGCTGTGCAGGTTCCAGCGCTCCGCGGTGGCCTTGGTGACCACAACCGCATCGGAGTCCTGACCGGGTGCCGGGGTGCCGATGGCCAGATCGGAGCCGACCGCCTTGGCGAGTGCGGTGTCGACGTCGGCCGAGCTGGTCGCGGTGGCGTTCTTGTCCAGATACTGCAGCAGGTTGCCGTTGTAGTCCGGGATCACCGAGATCGCGCACTGGCGCAGCGCCGGGATGTAGGCCTCGCGGCTGCCGATATTGAACTTGGTGTCGACCTTGAATCCGTTGACGCGCAACACTTCCGCGTAGATATTCGCGACCGTCTCGGACTCCGGGAAGTTCGCCGAACCGACGGTCAGCCCGTCGCCGTCACAATTGCCCTTGGCCGCAAGCGGATCGGAGCTGCCGCAGGCGGACAGGATCATGGCGGCGGCCAGTGCCGCGGCGGCGACGAGAACGCGGGCGGTGCGCAGCGTCAGCCGCAGCGCGAACCGCCCGTGCCTCGCGGCATCGGGGGTGATCGTGGATTTCACTGGAGTCCTTCCGGCATGGACGGGCGGTGCAAGGAGCCGTGTACGCACGGCCACCCGGTACATTCTGGTAGTTCATACTGCCCGTTGCATGGTGTTCCTGTTCGCTACGGAGAGTTGGTGTCCCCGGATGGTATTGGCCGCGTCGAGGCGGATGCTGGCACGACTGATGGTCGTGACGGCCGTCACGCTGGCCGTTTCCTGCGGAAACGACGATCCGGGACCGACGATAGCGGTCGGCGCGGGCGATTCGATGGAATCAAATCTGCTTGCGCAAATTTATGCGGGGGCGCTCGCGCGGACCGGTGCGCGCACCTCGGTGGCTGCAGATCTCGGTCGCCGGGCGGACTATCTGGCCGCATTGGACGCGGGCACCGTGACGGTGGTCGGTGAACACAGTGGCGAACTGCTCACCTTTCTCAACGCCGGGGCACAAGCCCGCAAGCCGGAGGTCACCACCGACGTGGCGGACAAGTCGACGGCGGCGCGGCTGTCGGTGACCGAGGAGTTGAACCGGTCGCTGCCGGAGGGGCTCGCGGTATCCGATCCGGCCGACGGTACCGATATGCGATCCCGGGTGCTGCTGACCGAAGCCGCGGCGATCCGCGATAACGTGCGATCGATCGGCGCGCTCGCGCCGCGGTGCGATGCGATCGAAGCCGGGGTGGCACCGGTGCCGGATGTGCTGTCAGCACCGGGCCCGGTGCGGATCGCCGGTTGCGATTTCGCCGGGACCAGGCCCTATCCGGATGTGGCTGCGCTGCGAAAGGCGTTGTTGGACGGCGAGATCCAGGCCGGAATCCTGACCGGGCCATCCGCTTTGGTCCCCGGTGCGACCGACGGGCTGACGATCCTCACCGACGCCGACTACGCGGTGCGTGCCGAGAATGTGCTGGCGGTCTACCGCAAAGGTCTGCTCGACGATCGGCAGATCAAGAAGCTGAACTACGTCGCAGGTGAACTCACGACCGATGAGTTGGCGCAGATGATCCGCCAGGTGCGCGATGGCGCGAATGCCGCTGAGGTGGCCCGAGCCTGGTTGGACACGCACGCGCTCTAGCCGCGTTTCATCGGAAATCCCCGGTCACGACGACCCGAGCGGTTCACGCTCGGGTCGTTTGCTATGTCGCCCATCACATTTCCGTGAGATGGCGCCCTCTTGTGGCGCGACTGATCCGCGCCGTATATTCCACGTGGAGTATTTGGTGTGGAGTATGTCGGCGGCTGCGGCTAGCGTGCGTGCTCTCGGAACTCGATATGTGGGAGGTGACCGAAATGGGGCAGCACGCGCGCCCTACGGTGACGCCATTGGCGATCGCCGTGCTCGCGCTGCTCGAGGAGCGGCCCATGCATCCCTACGAGGCGTTTCAGCTCTTGATCGCCCGTCGTGAGGACATGTTGGTGAAGGTGCGGCCGGGCTCGCTCTATCACACGGTGGCGCGGTTGGCCGATCAAGGATTGGTGCGCGCCGAGGGCGTCGACCGGGACGGGAACCGGCCGGAACGCACCATCTACCGGATCACCGAAAGCGGCCGGGAGACATTGCGTTCCAGGATTGCCGAAATCCTGCGCAATCCCGCGCGGGAGTATCCGGTGTTCCCGGTCGCGCTCCAGGAGGCACACAACCTCCCCGCGCAGGAGGTGCTCGGGTTATTGCGCGAGCGTGTGGAGAGGTTGGCGCATGAGCTCACGGACGTGGAGATGATGAGTCAGTGGGCGGGTGTGCATGCCGTGCCGCGTCGCTACTGGATCGTGCTCCCGTATCTGCACGCCACCATCACGGCCGAGATCGCCTGGGTCAACAACCTGATCTCCGAACTGGACAGCGGCGAGATGGAGTGGGAGGAATTCGATCCCGACACCGGCGTTCGGATCACCGAGCACGAGCACCCCTGGTCCGCTGCCGGAAATCCTGAACCGCCCCCGGTGCCGCGCGACTGGTCCGAGACCAGCGCGTCACCGCCCTGATGCGCACCGGTGTGCGCGAGGCCAATGGCCGCGCACCCGGCCGACCCGACCTGTCCTGCGTCATCACGAACAGACATCCGAGATTGGAACCGAATTCATGACCACCCAACGCAATCCGTGGCTAGCGCTGTCAGCGCTGGTCGTCGGCTTCTTCATGATCCTGCTGGATATGACCATCGTCGCGGTTGCCAATCCGGCGATCATGAAGGATCTGCAGGCCGACATCTCCCAGGTGATCTGGGTGACCAGTGCCTACCTGCTGACCTACGCGGTACCGCTGCTGGTGACCGGCAGGCTCGGCGACCGTTACGGGCCCAAGAACCTGTACCTGGTCGGCCTGGCC
The DNA here is from genome assembly GCF_053602975.1 of Nocardia sp. NPDC004278. Lineage (NCBI taxonomy): Bacteria > Bacillati > Actinomycetota > Actinomycetes > Mycobacteriales > Nocardiaceae > Nocardia > Nocardia sp. NPDC004278. Next base: position 158,476 of record NZ_JBSGEQ010000016.1, on the reverse strand, counting down.
GTCTTCACCGCAGCCTCGCTGTGGTGTGGTCTGTCCGGATCGGTCAGCATGCTGATCGCCGCGCGGGCCGTGCAGGGACTCGGCGCCGCGATGATGACGCCGCAGACCATGGCGGTCATCACCAGGACCTTCCCGCCGGATAAGCGCGGTGCGGCCATGGGTCTGTGGGGTGGCGTCGCCGGTCTCGCGACGCTGGTCGGTCCGATCCTCGGCGGTGTGCTGGTCGACGGGCTCGGCTGGGAGTGGATCTTCATCGTCAATGTTCCGGTCGGCATCGTCGCCTTCGCGCTGGCGGTATGGCTGGTGCCCGCGCTGCCCACCAATGAGCACAAGTTCGACGTCCCGGGTGTCGTGCTCAGCGGTATCGGTCTGTTCCTGCTGGTATTCGGTATCCAGGAGGGCAATACCTACGACTGGTCGCTGCGCATCTGGCTGATGATCGGCGCTGGCCTGGCTGTGCTCGCGGTGTTCCTGGTGAACCAGTCGCGCAATACCGGCGAGCCGCTGTTGCCATTGGGGCTGTTCCGCGATCGCAACTTCGCGCTGTCGAATGTGGGCATCGCGGCGATGGGCGCGGCGGTCACCTCGATGATGGTGCCCTTGTACTTCTACCTGCAGGCTGTGCGGGAGATGTCGCCCACCAGGTCGGCCCTGGTATTCGCGCCGATGGCGATCCTCACCGGCGTCAGCGCGCCGATCATCGGCAAGATCTCCGATAGGTTCCACCCGCGCATCGTGCCGACCATCGGATTCATTGGGTTCTCGGTCTCGGTCTTCTGGTTCGCGGCCGTGATGTCGCCGCATTCGTCGATCGTGTGGCTTCTGCTCGGGGCCGCGCTGGCCGGTGTCGCCAACGCCTGCATCTGGGCGCCGCTGGCTTCCACTGCCACCCACAACCTGCCGATCCACCTGGCCGGTGCGGGTGCGGGTATCTACAACACCACCCGCCAGGTGGGTTCGGTACTCGGCAGCGCCGCGATCAGCGCCCTGGTTGCGGCCCGCATGACCGCCAACGGCCTCGGCGGCGGCAAGATCTCCGAAGGCGGTGCGGGACAGGGGCCGATCCCGGAATTCGTCAAGGACGGCTTCAGCACCGCCCTCAGCCAATCCGTCCTGCTCCCCGCGGGCATCCTCTTGATCGGCGTCATTGCCTCGGCCCTGTTCGTGCGCCACGGTCAGTCCGCCACACCCGGCCCGAAGACCGACCTGGCCAAGTCCGACTCGGTCGCCGCCTGAGTCGTCGGTGCTGCGCCCCGCTGGCCGATCGGTCCGCGGGGCGCACGCGATTCTCGAGCGGAATCGTTGGCGGGCGGCTGACTTCGGATCAGCCGACGGTGACCGTGGTAGTGGGGTACCCGGTGGCGCCGTCGGGGACTACGGCGCGGCGTTCTTCGGTTTGGGTTTCGCCGGTGCCATCGGTGGCGCGGGCGCGGATGGTGTGGGTGCCGGGGGTGGCGTTCCAGTCGTAGACCCATTGGCGCCAGGTGTCGATGGATTGTTCGGCGGACAGGCGGGCGGGTTGCCATGGGCCGTTATCGATTTGGACTTCGACGGCTCGGATGCCGCGGTGCTGGGCCCAGGCGACGCCGGCGATGGCGGTGCTGCCCGGTTGCAGCTTGGTGCGGGCGCGGGGTGTGTCGATGCGGGTGCCGGTTTTGATGGGGCCGAGGGCGGACCAGCCGCGGCGGGTCCAGTAGGCGGTCGCGCGGTCGAAGCGGGTGATCTCCAGTTCGGTGACCCATTTGGTGGCGGAGACATATCCGTAGAGACCGGGCACGACCAGGCGGGCCGGGTAGCCGTGCGCGACCGGGAGGGGTTCGCCGTTCATGCCGACGGCCAGCAGTGCGTCGCGGCCGTCGGCGAGTACGGCCAGTGGGCTGCCCGCGGTGAAGCCGTCGATGCTGTGCGACAGCACCATATCGGCGTCCGGGTGCGGCCCCGCCTCGGCGAGTAGTTCGTCCAGGCGGTAGCCGCGCCAGCGCGCGTTGCCGATCAGATCGCCGCCGACCGGATTCGATACACATGCCAGCGTCACCAACGTCTCGACCGGTGTGCGCTTGGCGAGATCGGCCCAGCTGAGCTGGATTTCGCGATCCACCATCCCGTGAATTCGCAATGACCAATCGTCGATGGAGACCTGCGGCACGATGAGCGCGGTATCGATGCGGTAGAAGTCGCTATTGGACGTCAGATACGGCGTCAGTCCCGGCAGCTTCAGATCCGCGTCGGGTGCGAGCGATACCGTGGGCCCACTCGGCTCCGGCAGCTGGACCGCCGCCCGCTCACCGGACACATCCCGCCGCCGCACCCCGATCAGCCGTCCACCCACCCCACTGAGCAACGCCAACCCACCCGCAATGGCAATGCCCTGCAATACCTGTCGCCGCTGCGGCATTGCCGCGGTTCCGGTCGTCGAACTCTCTGCCCGAGCGGGTTTCGGCTCGGGCGCTGCGGCGCCAGCACTGGCCGGAGGGGCTTCCGGCGCACTCGCATCGGAGGAATCATCTTGATCCGCACCGATTCTCGGTTCCGCCGATGCGGCAGGTGCCGCAGTGCCGGACGCGGCAATGCCGCTTGCCGCGTGCTGGGTCGAGGCATCATCGGCTGCCTGATCGTCGGCTCCGGGGGCCAGCGGTTCGGCCGTATCGCGGCGCACCGCGTCATCGCGGGATGCGACGACCGGTGTCGGGGTAGGCGGTTGTACGGCTTCCTTTGCGGCTGCCGCGTCGTCGATGTAGGCGGTCAGGACCCGGAGGGCGTAAATGCCCGCGGCGACGCCGATTACGGTGGGCCAGGCGGACGAGAAACCGTTGCGGCCGATGGCGATGGCGGCGGTGAGCAGGCCGAGGGCGGCCAGCAGCCAGGTTCCTCGGGGGTGCGCTGTGCGCTCGATGGCGCCGATGAATCCGGCCACGAGTACGGCCACGAGTGCCATACAGGCGAAGAGCAGGGTCTTGTCGTTGGTGCCGAAGGTCTGGATAACCCATTCGCGCAGGCCGTCGGGGGTGTGGTCGATGACGGTCGAGCCCATAGCGTTGGCGGGTGCGCTGTCGGGGCCGGTAAAGGCGGCGACGAGTTCGGCGATGCCGAGTGCCAGACCGGCGGCGACGATGCCCGCCGTCACCCGAAAGCGCAGTTCAGCCATGGTCCGAGCGTACTGCCGGGCGCGGTCGGGGAGTATGACCATTCGGTGACGTGAATATCAATCGGCCTTGTGCCGCTGGTAGTAGCGGGCAACGCGGACCCGATTGCCGCAGCGGTCGGGTGAACACCAGCGCCGCCGCGGGTGGGCGGGCAGGAACAGTAGGACGCAATCCTCGGCCTCGCAGCGCCTCAGCTTGCCGATCGATGGGTCGGTGAACAGGTCGATGGCGGCCTCGGCCAGCACGGCGGCCAGTTTTTCGGCCGACGTGCCGTTGCGATGCGTGTTTGCGGTGACCGCATTGCCGTCCCAAGCCAGCTGCCGGATGGCGGGCGCGGCAGCCTGGGCGGTATTGAGTGCGCGCAGTGCGTCGGCGGGCGGGCGGCGATCGTGCAGCAGTGCGTCGAGCACGGAACCGATATGGTCGCGCACCGCATGCACCGCGGCGAGGTCGGCGGCGGTCGGATGCGTTACGGCCAGCTCCGGAAGCCGTGCGGCTTGCAGCGCAAGCCAATTCGCGAGGTGCTCCGGGGTATCCAGCAGATCGGTGCCGGTCGGCCGGGTGTTGACCAGGTCCAGTGCCAGCGGCTCGCCGATCAGCGGGGCTTCGTTCATATGGCTAATGGTACATCTGCCGATTGACACATTAGTGAGGGATCGGCTAGAACTAATGCATCATCACGGAGAGAAAGCATGTGAAGCCATGATCGAGCTGCCAGCCGTCCAGCACCGCCGCATCGATGTCGACGGTGTCGAGGTCTTCTACCGCGAATCGGTTCCGCACCGCGCCGACGCTCCGGTGCTATTGCTGCTGCACGGTTTCCCGTCGGCCTCGCACCAGTTCCGCAGGCTGTTCGATGTGCTCGGCGCGCAGTACCGGCTGATCGCCCCGGACTACCCGGGCTTCGGAAATACCACCGCACCAGCCGATTTCGAGTACTCCTTCGACCGGCTGGCCGATGTGGTCGAGGGTTTCGTAGAGCGGCTCGAACTGCGCGAGTTCGCGATGTACATCTTCGATTTCGGCGCTCCGATCGGCCTGCGCATCGCGCTGCGCCACCCCGAATGGATCAACGGGCTCATCGTCCAGAACGGCAACGCCTACGAAGCGGGACTCTCGGATCTCGCCCGCGACTTCACCGCACTGCGTCCCGAACAGGAAGGGGCCGAGGACACCATCCGCGGACTGCTCACGCTGGAAGGCACCCGCGGTCAGTACGAGCAAGGCGTCCCCGATCCGAGCGTGCTCGCCCCGGAATCATGGATCCTCGACCAGTACTTCCTCGACCTCCCCGGCCGTAAAGAGGCCCAGGTAGCCCTGGCCTTCGACTACAAGTCGAATGTCGCCGCCTACCCGCAGTGGCAGCAGTGGCTGCGCAAGTACACCCCATCCGCCCTGATCGTCTGGGGCTCGAACGACCCCTTCTTCCCTGAACCCGGCGCCCACGCGTACCGCGCGGATCTCCCCGACGCCGAACTGCACGTCTTCGATACCGGCCACTTCGCCCTGGAGACGCACCTGCCCGAAATTGCATCGCTGATCGCCGATTTTCTGGACCGGCTCCCGACGCGGGAGCGCTGAGCGCGTTCGCCGATCCCGTTGTCCGCCGCTATGTCTCGGGCATCGGCCTCAGCGCCTGTTCCGGACTCGCATCAGCCGGGGAATGAGCGCTCGGGGCCACAGTTCAGTGTGCCGCGGTAACAAATGCGAAGGCGCCGCCCGCAATTCGCGGACGGCGCCTTCGGAACTCGGCGTCAGCCGTAGATCTTCTCCACTTCGGACGCATACTGCTTCATCACCACGGCCCGCTTCAGCGACATCTTCGGCGTCAGCTCGCCGGTCTCCTGCGTCCAGTCGACGGGCAGGATGCGGATCTTCTTGATCGCCTCGGCATGCGAGACCTTCTTATTGGTCTCGGCGACTGCGGCATTGATCTCCGCGACCAGCGCCGGGTTCTCGATCACCTGCTCGATCGGGGTCTCGGCGGGCAGGCCGTTGCGTTCCTTCCAGCCGGGCAGCGCCTCCGGGTCGAGGGTGACCAGCGCGCCGACGAACGGCTGTCCGTCGCCGACCACCATGACCTGGCTGATCAGCGGGTGCGCGCGCAGCGAATCCTCCATCAGCGCGGGGGAGACGTTCTTGCCGCCCGCGGTGACGATGATTTCCTTCTTGCGGCCGGTGATGGTCACGTATCCGTCGCCATCGATGGCGCCCAGGTCACCGGTCTTGAACCAGCCGTCGGTGAAGGCCTCCTCGGTGGCCTCGGCATTGCCCCAGTAGCCGTTGAAGACGACCGATCCGCGCAGCAGCAGTTCGCCGTCCTCGGCGATCTTGACCGCGTGACCCTCGATGGGCTTGCCGACGGAGCCGACGCGAATATTCTCGGGGGTGTTCACGGTGACGGCCGCGGTGGTCTCGGTGAGGCCGTAGCCCTCGTAGATGGTGACGCCGACGCCGCGGAAGAAGTGGCCGAGGCGCGCGCCGAGCGGTCCGCCGCCGGAGACCGCGGCCTCGCACTGGCCGCCGAGCGCGACGCGCAACTTGCTGTAGACGAGCTTGTCGAACAGGGTGTGCTTGAGCTCGAGCACCAGGCCCGGCCTGCCATTGTCGAGTGCCTCGCTGTAGGCGATGGCGGTTTCGGCGGCCGCGTCGAAGATCTTGCCCTTGCCGCCGTCATGCGCCTTCTGCTTGGCGCTGTTGAAGACCTTCTCGAATACGCGTGGCACCGCGAGGATGAAGTGCGGGCGGTAGCTGCCGAACTGTTCGACCAGAGTGGACCAGTCGGAGCTGAATGCGACGATCACCTTGGCGTCGAACGCGGCCAGCGTGACGGCACGCGCGAAGACGTGCGCCAGCGGCAGGAACATCAGCGTCTTCTTGCCCTCGGCGACGTACTTGCTCAGGGCGAGCCGGTCGGACCTCGACTCCGCGTAGAGGTTCGAGTGCGAGAGCATGACGCCCTTGGGGCGGCCGGTGGTGCCCGAGGTGTAGATCAGGGTGGCCGGGGATTTGGCATTGACCTCGGCCCGGCGCGCGTGCACGACCGCGTCGTCGAGGTCCGCGCCGCGCGCGATCAGCTCATCGACCGCGCCCTTATCGATCTGCAGTGTCTCCTTCAGATCCGGCAGCGCGCCGGCCTCGATCTCGTCGATGACCCTGCGGTGCTTATCGCTGTCGACCACCAGCAGTTTGGTGGCGGAGTCCTGCAGGATCCACTTGGCCTGTTCGGCGGCCGAGCTGTCGTAGATCGCGACGGTGCAGCCACCGGCAGCCCAGACGGCGAAGTCGAGCAGCACCCATTCGTAGCGGGTCGGGGCCATGATGGCGACGCGGTCGCCGAGTTCGAGACCGGAGGCGATGAGGCCCTTGGCTACCCCGGTGACCGCCTTCGCGAATTCCGCCGCCTTGATATCCCGCCAACCGCCATCGCCGGTGACGTTGAACAGCACCGCGCCGGGCGACTGCTCGGCGTGCCGGAAGACGTTATCGGAATTATTCGCGTCTTCCGGGATGGTGTAGGAAGCCGGGACTTCGAACTCTCGCATCAGTGCCCTTCCACGTGGGTTTACTCGTCAGTAATTTACGACACCTGTGACCGGGACGTCACTCCGGCCACCGAAACACCGGTCCGGTTCGGCATCGGTGGGCCGGTCGAGGTCCGGTCGGACCCGGTGGGACGGAGTCGGTCTTGCGTTTCGTGCGTTTGAACGAGCGCAGGTGAGACACTGTCTATCCTAGGTCGCGCAGGGCAACCGGCTGGATGGCTTCCCGCAGGAAGTCGGCCAATTCGGTCAGTGCCGCCGCGGCCGGTCCAACGAGCGCGGCCTGCAGCTGCGCGACATGCCATAGCCCCTGGCTCTCGGTGAACCGGGTGGGCACGCCCGCCACCCGCAGCGCCGCAACGAATTCGACACATTGGGCACGCAGCATTTCGCTGATATCGACCTGCACGTACGTCGGCGGCAATCCGGCCAGCACACCATGCAGCGGCGCGTAGCCGGTGTCCTTGCCATCGCCGTCGCCGAGATAGGCGGCGGCACAGGCGCGCGACCACGGCCGGTTGATGACCAGATCGCGCGACTGTTCGGGGACCTGATTCGGGTCGACCCACGGCGCGATCAGGCCGAGCGCGGCCGGGGTGTACCCGTGCCCGGCGATCAGCCGCTGTGCGGTGGCCAGCGATAGTCCGCCGCCTGCCGAATCCCCCGATAGCGCGATCTGTTCGGGTCGGTAGCCGATATTGCCGACCAGCTCCAGGAAGGCCGCTTCGGCGTCGTCGAGTCCGGCCGGGAACGGGTGCTCAGGTGCCAGTCGGTAGTCGAGAACATAGACGGCGCAACCGGTTTCGTGAGCCAGCCGGGCGGCAAGCGAGCGGTGCGTCGCAAGCGATCCGATCGCGTAGCCGCCGCCGTGCAGGTAGAGCACGGCACCCCTGGTGCGGCTGGGCAGCTGCGAACCCGCGGTGATCCGTTCCGCGGGCCTGCCGCCGAGCCGGAGCCGGTGCACGGTCGTATCGGAGGGCAGGAACTGCGCGCGCGAACCGATATCGAGCAGCAGGCGCTGCAGCTGCCAGGGCAGCCGCGCGTTCAGCGTGATACGGAAGATCGGACTCAGCAGCGTCCGCGCGATGGGCAGCGGAATATTGATGTCACGCATGGGTTTTCCTCGATTCCCGGCGTCCGCGTCCGGACGCCGGGGCAGCAGAGCTCAGGGCAGGATGTGACGGTTCACGACGGCGGCGATGCGCTGATAGCCGGAGGCGGTGACCCGGACGAACAGGTCCAGCACCTTGGCCTCCCAGCCGATCAGCACTCGGCCGTGCCCCTTGCCGACGCCCTCGGTGATGGTCTGGGCGGCCATCTCCGGCGTGTGAATGGCCAGCTTCTTGTCGAACATCGATGCCGCGCTGGCACCGTCGACGCCATCGGCGTAGGTGGCATTGCGGGCAACGGCGGTCTTGATACCGCCGGGATGCACACAGGTCACCTTGACCGGATGCTTGCCGACCAGCATCTCCTGGCGCAGCGATTCGGTGAAGCCGCGCACCGCGAACTTGGCTGCGTTGTAGGCACTCTGGCCCGGCACGGCGATGAGGCCGAACAGGCTGGAGACATTGACGACGTGGCCATCGCCGGATTCGATCAGCAGCGGCAGGAACGCCTTGGTGCCATTGACGACGCCCCAGAAGTCGACGTCCATGATGCGCTCGATGTCCTTGAACTCCGAGCGGATGACCTCGCCGTGGTAGGCGATGCCCGCATTGTTGTAGATCTGGTGCACCGTGCCGAAGTGCGCCTTGACGGCGTCGGCGTAGCGCAGCACCGCTTCGCGCTCGACCACATTCAGCCGATCGGACTTGATCTCGGCCCCGTACACCTCGCAGCGGCGCACCGTCTCGGCCAGGCCGTCGGTGTCGATATCGGAGAGCGCGAGTTTGGCGCCGCGCCTGGCCAGGTTCTCGGCGAGGGCGCGGCCGATGCCGGAGCCCGCTCCCGTGATCACACAGACCTTGCCCTTGAAATACGCGTCATTGCGCCCTCCCGTCGCCCGACCGCCACCGCCCATGGAATCGCTTCGCGATGCTGGATTCACTGTGCTGCCACCACCTCGAGGTCGTTGCTGGATGTTTCGACGGTCGTGGTCTCGTAGGCGGAGACGTCGAAATTCTTGGTGAGCCTACGGAATTCGAAGGTGAAGTCCGGCCACAGCGTGGTGTTGTTGCCGTGCTTGTCCAGGTACCAGCTGGCGCAGCCGCCGGTGCTCCATACGCTCTTCACCAGTTTGCGCTGTAACTCCTTGTTGTAGGAGTCCTGCACCTCGCGCTTCACCTCGACAGTACGCAGGTCGAGGCGATCGAAGGTGGACAATGCGTCGGCGATGTAGTTGATCTGCGATTCGATCATGTACACCATCGAGGTGTGGCCGAGCCCGACATTCGGGCCGAGCAGGAAGAACATATTCGGGAAGTTGGCGACCGTCGAGCCCTTGTAGCCCTGCTGGCCGATCTCGTCGAACACCTCGGCCAGGGTGCGGCCGTCCTTGCCCGAAATGGTGTTGTAGGTCGGTGAATCGGTGACGTGGAAGCCGGTAGCCACGATCAGGGCGTCGATCTCGCGCTCGGTGCCGTCCTTGGTGACGATGGAGTTCGCGCGCACCTCGGCGATGCCGTCGGTGATCACATCCACATTCGGGCGGCTCAGCGCCGGGTAGTAGTCGTTGGAGATCAGCATGCGCTTGCAGCCGATGCGGAAGTTCGGGGTGACCTTCTCGCGCAGCTGCGGATCGCGGATCTCCAGCTGGAGCTTGGTCTTGGCGAGCAGTTCGAAGGCCTGCATCAGCGCGGGGACCTTGGCGAGGCCGACGACCTGGGTCTCGCGCGCGGCGTAGATGGCGGCGCGGGATAGGCGCTGGAAGCCGGGAATGTGCCGGAATGCGAGGCGCTCGGGCAGCGTGTACGGGCGGTCGAAACGGGGGAGCAGCCAGGGGGCGGTGCGCTGGTAGACGTCCAGGTGGGTGACATCCGGCGCGATGGACGGCACGATCTGGATGGCGGAGGCGCCGGTGCCGATGATGGCGACGCGCTTGCCCAACAGGTCGGCGGCGTGGTTCCAGCGGGCCGAGTGGAAGATCTCGCCCTCGAAACCGTTGATGCCCTTGATGTCCGGCAGTGCCGGTTCGCAGAGCGCGCCGACCGCGGAGACCACGGTATTCGCGGTGAAGCTGCCCTGAGTGGATTCGATATGCCACAGGTTGGTGGCATTGTTCCAGCGTGCGCCGGTGACGTCGCAGTTGAACAGGTGCTTGTCGAGCACGTTGTACTCGCGCGCGACGCCCTGGATGTACCGCTGGATCTCGCCCTGCTTGGAGAATGAGCGCGACCAGTTCGGATTCAGTGCGAATGAGTACGAGTACAGATGCGAAGGCACATCGCAGGCGGCGCCGGGATAGGTGTTGTCGCGCCAGGTGCCGCCGACATCGCTGCCACGTTCCAGCACGAGATAGTCGTTGCGGCCCTGCTGGCTCAGCCGGATCGCCAGGCCCAGACCGGCGAAACCGCTGCCGATGATGATGGTCTGCACGTGGCGGGCGGGCCGGTTGTCGACAGCTTTGTCTGTAACCTTGCGACTCATATAAGTGAGCGTACGGTCTTATTGAGCACGAGTCAACAGTATTGACCATCGTTCAGTAAGATGTCCATGTGAGTCGCAAAGGTGCCGGTGAAGTGGTGAAGCGAACCCGCCTCAGTCCGGAAGAACGTCGCACGCAGCTGATCACCTTGGGCGCCAAGATGCTTGGTGACCGCGCCATCGAGGACATCTCGATCACCGAGATCGCCGAAGCGGCCGGGATCTCCCGCGGCCTGCTCTTCCACTACTTCCCGACCAAACAGGACTTCCAGCTGGCGATCGTCCGCCACGCCAATGCCGAACTGCTCGACCGCATCGCACCCGACCGCTCACTCGGTGTCTTCGACATGCTGCGCGATTCGATCGACCGGTACATCGAATATGTCAGCGAAAACCGCAACTCCTATGTATCGCTGCTGCGTGGGCCCGCCAGCGTCACCCCCGAGCTGGTCCCGCTCGTGGACCAGACCCGTGACACCATCATCGGCATCATCCTCACCGAGGTGCCCGTGCCGATCGATGAGGCCGAGCGTCCACGCCTGACCCTCGCCTTGCGCGGTTGGATCGCCTTCGTCGAGGAGGCCACCCTCACCTGGCTCCGCAACGCCACCATCACCCGCGAGCAGCTGGTCGAACTGCTGGTGGAATCCCTTCTCGCACTCGCGCTTTCGCTGAATCCGGCACTTGCCGCCGCGCTGCGTGAGTGATCTGCGGGACTACGGGCGGTTCGCTATTACGAGCACTCCTGGAAAATCGCGCAAACGACAACAAGACGGCCGATAACTGCGTTTAGTATGTAAAAACGAAGCTAACGTCGCATATGTTGTCGTTTTTCAGTCGAAAGGAGCGTCGTGAACTGGCCATCATGCCGAATCGAGGACGGGGCCTGGAAGCCGCGTCAACGGCAGGGGTCGCGGGCGGACCGCACTCTCGAGCGCATCGCTGTCTCGATTCCAGCGTGCATCGCCGCCCTCGACTACGACGCCATCGGCACCGTCGCTCGGGCCCATGAAGCGGCGGTGATCGCGGTCGCCCGTCTCGAAGCGGGATTCGGCCAGCACCTGGCCCCGCTAGCGGACTTCCTGCTGCGCAGCGAGTCCGTTGCGTCATCGAAGATCGAGCACATCGATGCGGGCTGGCGAGCCTTCGGCAAGGCTGTCGCGGGCGGCAAAGCAACTGACGAGGCGCGATCGCAATTGGCGGCGGTCAAAGCGCTGATCGCGATGGTCGATGCGGCGGGTTCCGGCCTCATCACCCTGGACACTTTGCTCGCCGCGCACCGGCTGCTGATGGCACCCGACTACTACGCCGCTCGTGATGCGGGCAGCCTGCGAGAAGTCCAGAACTGGATCGGCGGCAGCGACTACTCCCCGATCGGCGCGGCGTACATCCCACCGCCACCGGAAACGGTAGTCGAACTGATGGACGACCTGCTGGTCTTCGTCAACCGCACCGACCTGCCGATTCTCGCCCAGGCGGCCATCGCGCACGCACAATTCGAGTCCATCCACCCGTTCACCGACGGCAATGGCCGCATCGGCCGCGCACTCATCAGCGCCATCTTGCGCCGCCGCGGCCTGACCGAGCGGGTCACCGTGCCGCTCGCCTCGGTGATGCTCGCCGACACCGGACGCTATTTCGACCACCTGACCGCTTACCGGGCCGGGGACGCCGACGCATTCGTCGAATACGTCGCCATCGCTGTGATCCACTCGAGCGCGGCCGCGCAGGACTCCGCCCGCGTCCTTGCCGGACTACCGGCGCACTGGCGCACCATTGCTCGTCCGCGCGCGAACTCCGCCGACGAAAAGCTCATCGCCGCCCTACTTGATACTCCGATCTTCAACGCGGACACCGCACAACAGGTCACCGGTACCACTGATGCCAATGCGTACCGTGCCCTTAGCCGCCTGACCGAGGTGGGCATTCTCGAAGTCCTTTCTGACAGCAAGCGCAACCGCATCTGGGCCGCTACCGATGTCCTGGCGGAACTGGACGCGCTCAGCGCCGCCATCGGCAAGCGCACCGCGGAACATCTTTGAGAGGGATGTCCGCTGCGCGGTCGGTGGATATCCTGACGTATGGGTCTGTCTCGTCGGCAGCTGTTGAGGGTGGGGACGGCTGGGTCGGTTGCGGTGTTGGTGGGGGCGTCTGCGGCGAGTAGTGCACGGTTTCGGGCGCCGCGGTGGTTGGGGGATCCGTTTACGTTGGGGGTGGCTTCGGGGGATCCGGTGCCGGATGGGGTGGTGTTGTGGACGCGGCTGGCGCCGGATCCGTTCGCACCGGATGGGCTCGGCGGGATGGCGCAGCATCCGGTGAGCGTGGACTGGGAAGTCGCGCACGATGAGCAGTTTCGGCAGGTGGTGGCGCGGGGGACGGCCGTCGCGACCCGTGAACTCGCGCATTCCGTGCACCCCGAAGTAGGCGGGTTGGAGCCGAATCGCTGGTACTTCTACCGATTTCGCGCGGGCTCGGCGATCTCACCGATCGGCCGGACCCGCACCGCCCCCGCGCTGGGGCAGCCCACGGCGCGCATGCGTTTCGCCTTCGCCTCCTGTCAATCGTGGAGTTCCGGCTACTACACCGCGTATCAGCACATGAGTGCCGAAGATCTCGATCTGGTTGTGCACCTTGGTGATTACATCTACGAACGAGGCTGGACGCGCGGTCGCGTCGGCATGTCGGTGGAGCCGCAATTCCAAGCCGAAGCCGTCGATCTGCCCGGCTACCGACTGCGCTATGCCCAGGCCAAGGCCGAGCGGCCGTTGCGCGCCGCCCATGCCGCCTTCCCCTGGCTCGTCACCTTCGACGATCACGAGGTCGACAACAACTGGGCGGGCGACTCACCCGGCATCGGATTCGATATCTACCGCATTCCCAAGCTCTTTCGCGGCCGCCGTGCCGCTGCCTTCCAGGCAATGTACGAACATCAACCCTTGCGCATCGCCGCCCTGCCCTCCGGCTCGACCATGCACATCCACCGCCGCTACAGCTTCGGCGACCTCGCCGAAATCACCATGCTGGACACCCGCCAGTACCGCACGGCGCAGGCTTGTGGCGACGGCGGTCTGGTCGCGGACTGCCCCGACCGCTTCGCCTCGGACCGCACGATTCTCGGTGCGCAGCAACGTGATTGGCTGATCGATGGCTTCGGCAAGTCCACCGCCCGCTGGCAGATCCTCGGCAACCAGGTCTCCATGGGCCAATCCGACTATGACCTCGGCCCCGGCGTCGCGACCGGCACCGACTCGTGGGACGGCTACGTATCCGACCGCAACACCATCCTCGGCGCCGCCGCCGACCGTGGCGTCCACAATCTCGTGGTCATCACCGGCGACCGCCACCAGAACCACGCCGCCAACCTCCGCGCGGACTACTCGAACCCCGAATCCCCGGTCGTGGCCTCCGAATTCATCGGCACCTCCATCACCACCAATGGCAACGGAAAGGATATGACCCCGACCGGCCGCACTCTCCTGGCCGCCAACCCCGACCTGAAGTTCTTCAACTCCCAACGCGGCTACTCCCGGGTCTCGCTGGACCATGGATTGTGGCGCAACGACTTCCGAGTAGTCCCTTACGTCAACCGCCCCGGCGCGCCTATCCACACTCGCGCCGCGTTTGTCGTGGAGAACCGGGTTCCTGGTGTCGCCGAGGTGTCGCGCTCCGACAACTTGGCCGGGCAACATTCCGGAGCTGGAACCGCGGGCCCGCCGCCGCGCTGAGACTCCTCGGCGTTCATGACCAGGAAGTAGGTCAACGCCTGGCGGCGGCGCGTGGCGGATTGGCCAGATTCAGGGCGGAGTTGAGGCGATACGCACCGCCGAGCCCGTGGAACACGGCCATGAGCAGCGCCCCGGCAACGGCGCCGCCGATACCGGCAAGGGCATGGGCGGGCAGATCGGCCCAGTAACCGATCAGCACCGCGAGGGCGAGACCCAAGGTGCCGGCCACGGCATTGCGCAGCGAATCGTTACCCCACACATTCGGAAATTGTTCGCCGACCATGCCTTTGACGAAATGCGGGACGGCATTGGCGCCCATCACACCGGCGAGCGCGGACAGCAGGACTGTATGCCACATATCGGCCACCTATTTTCAGTCAACAATCGTTGACTGAATGCTAGCGACTCATCCGTGTTCAGTCAACGATCGTAGACTGAACGCATGAGCTCCCATCCCACCCGCCGCGCCGAACAGCGCGACCGCACCCAAGCTCGGATCTTGGATGCGGCGCGGCAGCTGTTCGCGGAGGTCGGCTATGACCGGGCCACCATCCGCGCGATCGCGGCGGCGGCCGACACCGACCCGGGCCTGGTGATGCGCTACTTCGGATCCAAGGACAACTTGTTCGCCCAGGTCGCACAATTCGAACCGGATGAACTGATCACCGGGACGCCGCCGGAGGCGGCCGAACAACTACTGGCCGCACTCGAACAGAAACTCGCCGAGCAGCCCACCGACGCACTGACCGCGATCCGCTCCATGCTCACCCACCCCGATGCCGCCGCCGAGGTCCGATCCGCCATGGTCGCCCGCCAACAACAGGCCGCCCAACACCTGGCCCCCGACGACGCAACCCTCCGCGCCGGCCTCATCGGAGCCCTCACCATCGGCACCGTCATCGGCCGACACCTACTCCAACTCGACGCCCTGTCCGACGCCCCACCAGCCCACATCACCGCCCTCCTCCGCCGCGCCATCCACGCCATCGCCCACGACCCCCCAGAACCCACCCACTAACCGTGCCAGCGGTCAGAGTGGTGCGCGGCTACCCGGATACAAAGAACGCCGGGCCGAATCGCTCTGTGGGAGAGCGGATTCGGCCCGGCGTTGGGGTGCGGCGACTACGCGGTCGGCTCGAAGGCCTCGGCGACGATTTCGGCCTGCTCCACGGCGTGGACCTTGGAGGAGCCCGAAGAGGGGGCCGACATGGCGCGGCGGGAGATGCGGCGGAGCTTGGTGAAGCGCTCCGGGAGCAGCTCGGGGAGATTCAGGCCGAAGAAGGGCCAGGCGCCCTGGTTGGCCGGTTCTTCTTGGACCCAGGCGATATCGGTCGCGTTGGGGTAGCCCGCAAGTGCCTCGTTGAGGCGGAACTTGGGCAGCGGGTAGAGCTGCTCGATGCGGACGATGGCGACGTCTTCGCGCTTCTGCTTGGCCTTTTCGGCAACCAGCTCGTAGTAGAGCTTGCCGCTGGTGAGCAGGACGCGCTTGACCTTATTGCGGTCGCCGATGCCCTGTTCGTAGGTGGGCTCGTCGAAGACCGAGCGGAACTTCGATTCGGTGAAGTCCTTCAGGTCCGAGACCACGGCCTTATTGCGCAGCATCGACTTCGGGGTGAAGACGATCAGCGGACGGCGGATGCCGTCGAGCGCGTGCCGGCGCAGCAGGTGGAAGTAGTTCGCCGGGGTGGACGGCACGGCGACCGTCATCGAGCCCTCGGCGCACAGCTGCAGGAAGCGCTCGATGCGACCGGAGGTGTGGTCCGGGCCCTGTCCCTCGTGACCGTGCGGCAGCAGCAGCACGACCTCGGAGAGCTGACCCCACTTGGCCTCACCGGAGGAGATGAACTCGTCGATGATGGACTGCGCGCCGTTGACGAAGTCACCGAACTGCGCCTCCCACAACACAAGTGCGTCCGGGTTGCCCAGCGAGTAGCCGTATTCGAAGCCGACGGCGGCATATTCGCTCAGCGCCGAGTCGTGCACCGCGAACCAGCCCGGAGTGGTGCTGCCGATGTTATGCAGCGGGGTGTACTCCCCGGCCGTCTTGCGGTCGATGATCACCGAATGCCGCTGGGTGAACGTGCCACGACGCGAGTCCTGGCCCGTCAGGCGCACCGCGCGACCCTCGTCTATCAGCGTGCCGAAGGCGAGCAGTTCGGCGAAGGCCCAGTCGACCTTGCCCTCGTAGGCCATTTCGCGGCGCTTCTCCAGCACCGGCTTGACGCGCGGGTGCACGTTGAAGCCGTCCGGCACATTGAGGAAGGCGTCGCCGATGCGCTGCAGCACCGTCTTGTCGACGGCGGTCAGGATGGTGGTCGGCACCTGCTGGTCGTCCTCGACCGATTCGCTCGGCTCCGGGACGTACTTCTCCAGCTCGCGCACCTCGTTGAAGACCCGCTCCAGCTGACCCTGGTAGTCACGCAGCGCGTCCTCGGCCTCTTTGAGCGAGATATCGCCACGGCCGATCAGGCTCTCGGTGTAGGCCTTGCGCACCGAGCGCTTGGTGTCGATGACGTCGTACATTTCCGGCTGGGTCATCGACGGGTCGTCGCCCTCGTTGTGGCCGCGACGCCGGTAGCAGACCATGTCGATCACGACGTCCTTGCGGAACTTCTGGCGGAAGTCCACCGCGAGACGCGCCACCCAGTCGCAGGCCTCCGGATCGTCACCGTTCACGTGGAAGACCGGCGCGCCGATGAACTTCGCTATGTCGGTGGAGTATTCGGTGGAGCGGCTGTTCTCCGGTGCGGTGGTGAAGCCGATCTGGTTGTTCACCACGATGTGGATGGTGCCGCCGACCCGGTAACCGCGCAGCCCCGACAGGTTCAGCGTCTCCGCGACCACACCCTGACCCGCGAACGCGGCGTCACCGTGCAGCATCAGCGGCATGACGGAGAAGCCCTCCGGCCCGTCGCCCTTGTCCAGCAGGTCCTGCTTGGCGCGCACCAGACCCTCGAGCACCGGGTCGACCGCCTCCAGGTGCGAGGGGTTGGCGGTGAGCGAGACCTCGATCTCGTTGTCGCCGAACATCTGCAGGTAGGTGCCGCGCGCGCCGAGGTGGTACTTCACGTCGCCGGAGCCGTGGGTGGCGGCCGGGTTCATATTGCCCTCGAACTCGGTGAAGATCTTCGAGTACGGCTTGCCGACGATATTGGCGAGCACATTGAGGCGACCGCGGTGCGGCATACCGATGACGACCTCGTCGAGCGAATGCTCGGCGCACTGGTCGATGGTGGCATCCATCATCGGGATGACGGCCTCGGCGCCCTCGAGCGAGAAGCGCTTCTGCCCGACGTACTTGGTCTGCAGGAAGGTTTCGAAGGCCTCCGCCGCGTTCAACCGGTTCAGGATGTACTTCTGCTGTGCGACAGTCGGCTTGACGTGCTTCTGCTCGACCCGCTCCTGAATCCACTGCAGCTGCTCGGTTTCCAGGATGTGGGTGTACTCCACACCGACGTGGCGGCAGTAGGCATCGCGCAGCACCGAGAGCACATCGCGCAGCTTCATCCGCTCCTGGCCGTGGAAGCCCGCGACATCGAAGGTGCGGTCCAGGTCCCAGAGGGTGAGGCCGTGCTGGGTGACATCGAGGTCCGGATGGCTGCGGAACTTGTCCTTGACCAGCCGCAGCGGATCGGTGTCGGCCATCAGGTGGCCGCGGTTGCGGTAGGCCGCGATCATCTCGAGCACGCGGGTGCTCTTGTCGACGCCGCGTTCCTTGACGTCCTTGCGCCAGCGCACCGGCTCGTAGGGCACGCCGAGGCCGTGGAAGATCTCGTCGTAGAACTCGTCGCTGATCAGCAGGTTGTGGATGGTCCGCAGGAAGTCGCCGGATTCTGCGCCCTGGATGATGCGGTGGTCGTAGGTCGAGGTCAGGGTCATCAGCTTGCCGACGCCGAGCTCGTTGATGCGCTCGTCGCTCATGCCCTGGAATTCGGCGGGGTACTCCATGGCGCCGGCGCCGATGATCGCGCCCTGGCCCGGCATCAGCCGCGGCACCGAGTGCACGGTGCCGATGGTGCCGGGGTTGGTCAGCGAGATAGTGACGCCGGTGAAGTCATCGATGCCGAGCTTGCCGTCGCGGGCGCGGCGCACGACGTCCTCGTAGGCGGTGTGGAACTGCCCGAAGGTCATGGTCTCGCAGCCCTTGATGGCCGCGACGGCCAGCGAGCGGTTGCCGTCCTTGCCCTGCAGGTCGATGGCCAGACCGAGGTTGGTGTGCGCGGGGGTGATCGCGTTGGGCTTGCCGTCGATCTCGGCGAAGTGCCGGTTCAGATTCGGGAACGCCTTGACCGCCTGCACGATCGCGTAGCCGAGCAGGTGGGTGAAGGAGATCTTGCCGCCGCGGGTGCGGGCGAGATGGTTGTTGATGACCAGGCGGTTGTCGATCATCAGCTTCGCCGGAATGGCGCGCACGCTGGTCGCGGTCGGGACGGCCAGCGACGCGGACATGTTCTTCACCACGGCGGCGGCCGGGCCACGCAGGATCTTCGCCTCGTCGGTCGCGGTGTCGGCGGGCTTCGGCGCGCCGGAGGTGGGCGCGGCATTCGAGGTCGGCGCGGGAGTCGTCTGCCGCGCGCGGGTGGTGACCGGCGCGGGTGCGGGAGGCTTGGGGGCCGCCGGGGCAGGTGCCGCCGGGGCGGGGGCCGCGGGGGCCGCGTTCACCGGCGCGGCGGCCGGGGCCGGGGTGGCCACCCGCGCGGGCGCGGCCGCGGGTGCAGCGGCCTGACTGTTACCAGAATCACCCGCGACTTCGGGCGTGTAATCGGCGAGGAACTCGTGCCAACTCGCGTCTACTGAAGATGGATCCTGTTTGTACTTCTGATACATCTCATCGACTAGCCACTGGTTCTGTCCGAACTGGGAAGTTGAGCTGCTCACAGCAGGTGTTCGCCTCATTTCGTTCTTCGCGCTGCGACGTTTGTGACGTGCCCGGCACGGGGATCAGCGGATGCGCGCCGATGCGCCCTCTCTGAGGATAGGCCCAGCAGCAAATCAGCGGACCGACTGACCACCGGACAAACCCGCTCTCAAAGATGACGACCCGTCCTCGCTCGAGAATATTCCCCCCGCTTCGCTGGCCGCCGCCCAGAGTTGGGCATAGGGCCCATCGGCCGCCAGCAGCACCTCGTGCGGCCCGATTTCGGCGATTCGTCCGTGTTCGACCACGGCGATCCGATCGGCGCGCGCGGCGGTGCCGAGCCGGTGCGCGACGACGACGGTGGTGCGGTCCCGGGCCAGCGATCGGCTCGCTACCAGGACCGATGCCTCGGTCTCCGGGTCGAGGGTCGCGGTGGCCTCATCGAGCAGCAGCAGATCAGGGCGCACGAGTTCGGCACGGGCCAGTGCGATCAGTTGGCGCTGGCCCGCCGAGAGGCCGCGGCCGCGCTCGCCGACCGGGTGGCGCATGCCCTGCGGCAGTGCGGCGATCATCTCGGCCGCACCGACCGCGGTGGCGGCGGCCACGATCTCCGCTTCGGTCGCGGATGGTTTCCCGAAGGCAATGTTGCTGGCGACATCGCCGGTGAACAGGTGAGCTTCCTGAGGGACTATGCCGAGCCGGGAGCGGTAGTCGGCCAGGCGGTAGTGCCGGATATCGATGCCGTCGACGTGGATGGTGCCGGTTGGCTCGGCGTCGTCGGGTAGGTCGTAGAGCCGGGCCAGCAGTTTGACGATGGTCGACTTGCCCGCACCGGTCGGGCCGACCAGCGCCAGCGTCGATCCCGCCGGGATGCGCAGGGATACCCCGTCGAGTGCGGGTTTTTCGGTGCCCGGGTAATGGAAGCGGATGTCGTCGAGGACGACCTCGCCGCGCAGGCCGTGGTCGATCGCGACCGCGTCCGGTGGATCGGCGGCGATCGAGGACGGGGTGCGCAGCAGATCGCCGATGCGGCGCAGGCCGACGCGCGCCTGCTGATAGCCGTCGAATACCTGGGACAACTGCAGGATGGGGCCGAAGAGCAACTGCAGATACAGCACGAAGGCGATGAGGGTGCCCGCGGTGGTCGCGTCCTCGGCAACCTCGCGGGCGCCGAAGTACACGACCGCGGCCAACGCCAGATCTGCCCAGGCAATGACGAAGGCGAAGTACATCGCGATGGCCCGCTGGGCGCGCATCCGGCTGCTGCGGTAGCGATCGGAGTATTCGGCGAAGCGGCGGGCGGCGACCGGCTCGTGCCGGTTGGCCTGGACGGCGCGCAGGCCGGAGACGTTCTCCTGGAAGTCGGCGTTGACGGTCGAGACGTGTTCGCGCGAGACGGTGTACGCGGTGGTGGAGACTCGGCGGAAGAGCACCGTCGCCACCAGCAGCGGCGGCAGCGCGATCAGCACCACCGTGGCCAGCGAGGCATCGATGACCAGCAGTGCCACCGTGATCCCGACCAGGGTGAGCAGACCGATCAGCGTGGTCGCCACGCCGGTCTGCAGGAAGGTCGACAGCGCGTCCACATCGGTGGTCATCCGGGTCATGATGCGACCGGACAGCTCGCGTTCGTAGTAGTCCAGACCCAGCCGCTGCAGGTGCGCGTAGCTGCGCACACGCAGGCCGTAGAGCACGCGTTCGCCGGTGCGCGCGGTGAGTACGGTGGTCGCCGCGCCGACCGCGAGGCCGAGGACCACCAGCACCGCCCCGAGCGCTCCGGCGCGGGCGAGGGCGACCGAATCATGACCGCTCACACCGGTATCGATGGCGTAGCGCACGATCGGCGGGAAGGCGACGCCGATCAGTGTGTCGAGTGCGAGCAGGGTGATGACGCTCAGCACCAGCCAGCGCACCGGCCGCAGCAGCCGAGCGAGCCGGAACTCGGGATCGGGTCGGCGCAGTTGCTCATCGTCGAGCCCGGGTTGTTCGGTGGCGGGTGGTAGCCGCTCGATGGTGCGGCGCAATTCGGGAGTTTCGCTGAGATCGGCTGCCGCGCCCGAGAATCCGCCCGGTCCGCTGGTGGCCGTCGTGGCGCGTCCGAGACCGGCCGGCGCGACCGGGGCGGCTGCGTCGGTTGCGTATGTGGCCGGGCCGGGGAGCCGGATCACCCGATCCGCATGGGCGAGTGTGGACTCCCGATGCGCCAGGATCAGCGTCGTGCGGCTGCCCGCATCGGGCAGCTTGTCGAAGATGGCCGCCTCGGTGACCGCGTCGACCGCGGAGGTCGCGTCATCGAGCACCAGAATTCGTGGCCGCGCCAATAGCGCTCGGGCCAGCGCGATCCGCTGCCGCTGCCCGCCGGACAGGGTCAACCCGCGCTCGCCGACCACGGTGTCATAGCCGTCGGGCAGTTCGGTGATGAACTCGTCGGCCGCGGCGAGCTTTGCGGCATGCCGGATTTCGGCGTCGGTGGCCTCGGGGCGGCCGAGGGCGATATTGGCGGCGATAGTGTCGCTGAACAGGAACGGGTCGTCGAAGACCACGCCGATCGCCGCGCGCAGCTCGACCGCGCGCAGGTCGGCGATATCCACGCCCTTGGCGTCTCGCGGATCGGCCGTTGGATTGTCGGTCTTCGAGCGGGCGGCCCCCGCACTCGAACTGGCGAATTCGCCCGCAGCGGTGCTGGATTCGGTTCCGAACAGCCGAATGGTGCCGGAATCGGGGGCGTAGAAGCGGGGGAGCAGCAACGACAGCGTTGACTTTCCGGAGCCCGCGGGACCGATGATGGCCACGGTTTCGCCGGGGTGCACGGTGAGGTCGAGGTCGCGCAGGATCGGCTGGGCGGGATCGAATCCGAACGTGAGGGCGTCGATGTCGATGCCGAGGGGTCCGTCGGGCAGGTCGGCGGGGACGGGTGGGTCGGCGATTTCGGGGGCGGCATCGATGACCTGGTAGACGCGTTCGGCCGCGGCTCGGGTCAGCTGCGCCATGATGACCACCGAGGACATGGTGCGGGTGGTGACCGTCATGGTGGTGACATAGGCGGAGAAGGCGAGGAAGGTGCCGATTCCGATGGACCCGTGCAGTGCGAGCAGGCCGCCGACGACGATGACCGCGACCAGCCCGGCTTGCGGAATGGTGGTGACCGCGGGCGCGAACCGCGCGTTGATCGCGGCAGCCCGCATGCGTTCGGCGTAGAGCGTGCGTCCGTGCTGTTCCAGTACCCGCACCATCCGGGTCTCCTGGCCGAAGCCCTTCACCACGCGGACGCCGGTGACCGTCTCTTCGACATGCTGCGCGACCTCGGCGGCCCGCTGCTGTGCCGACCAGGTCGCGGCGTAGAGCCGCGGCCGCATCCGGTAGACCAGCAGCGCGATCGCTGGGACGACCAACAGCGCGACAGCGGCGAGCGGCGGCGACAGCCACACCATGACGACGGCGGCGAGCAGGAATTCCAGCAGCGCCAAACCGGACAGCGGGACCATCGCCAGCAGGCCCTGCACCAGTTGGAGGTCGGTGATCGAGCGGGATACCACCTGGCCGGTGCGCAGGGCGTCCTGGCCGACTCCGTCGAGGCGTTGCAGTGCGCCGAGCAGGTCGATCCGCAGTGTGTGCTGGACGTCGAGTGAGAGCCGTCCGGCCAGCATGCGTCGTCCGAAGGCGGCCGAGAAGCGGCCGGCCGCGACGAGGGCGAGTAGTCCGGCGACGGTGCCGATGACGGCGGTATCGCCGTGTCCCGCCGCGTCCACGGCGCGTTTCGTCAGCAGTGGTGCGGAGATTTCGACCAGTGCTCCGGCGATCAATGCGACCGCAATGCCCGCCACCGTTCCCCGGTGTGACCAGCACTCGGTCCACAGTCTGCGCATCCAGCCCGGTTCATTCAATTGCGCTGCTCACCCGTCTTTTGTCGGCTCATACCGACGGTAACGACACGGATCGCCATCGGATTTGTTCCCCGCGGTACGGACAATTTCGGGGGCGCTGGTCCGATGGCGACCGGGTACGGGGTCAGATATCGCGTTTGCGGAGCAACCACCAGGCGCCGCCGCCGATGCCGAGGGTCCACAGCAGCAGGACCACCAGCGCGGCGGGAGTCGGGGCCAGGAAGTCGCTGTCGGTGAAGGAGTCGACCGCGACCGTGCTGATGGTGGCGGCGCCGGGGAGCATGGTGACCATTCCGGCGAAGCCGATGGCCTTGGTGACGATCCAGAGCAACGGCTCGATGATCAGCAGCCAGCCGAGCATCGTGACGATCGCACCGGTGGAGGTGCGCAGCAGCAGGCCGAGGCCCGCGCCGATCACCGACCAGCAGACCGCCGCGAGCAGGCCGCCGCCGAAGACCGCGAGCAGGCGCAGGCCGAAGTCGAATTTGCCGCGGCCGAAGGCGAGCAGACAGGCGAACGCGAGCAACTCGACCGCGAATGTCATCGCCAGTGCGAATCCGGCGGTGACCAGGAGTTTCGCGGCGGCGAGTCGGTCGCGGTCCGGGGTGAACAGTGCCGTGGACGGCATTGTCGCGTAACGGTATTCGGCGCCCGCCCCGGCGGCGCCGAAGGCCCCCGCGAGCACGATCGCGATGGCAAGGCCGATGTAGAGCCCGATGGTCGCGGCACCGGTCGCCGGATCGGATTTGGGGTTGGCCGGTCCGGCGACCACCGCGGTGACCGTGCTCGCGACGAGGGCGATCGCGGGGATCAGCGCGGCCAGGATCCGGCTGGCGCGCAGCGTGGTGACCTTGCGGACCTCGGAATTGACGGCCGGAACGAGGTCCGGGGGCAGAACGGCGATCATCGTGGAATCCCCTGGGGCGTCGGTTGGGGCGGTGCGATCCCGGCGTAGGGGGCGGGCGGTGCTGGGCGGGCCGGTTTGACCAATGCTGCGAGCACCCGGTCGGGATGGATCTGGTCGGCGATGATGCTGTCCACGCGCACACCGACCGCCGTCGCCGCCGCGCGGATCTGCGCTTCGGTCGCCTCGGCCACCGCGAGCCGTCCGTCCGGCCGGATCACCGCATCGGTGAATCCCTGTGCGGCCAGCATGGTGGCCAGCGCGATCGGCGGGGACGCGGCGACGACCAAGCGATCGGGGTGGCCGCGCCGCAGCCGGGCGGGGGTGCCCTGATAGACCACCGAACCCTCGCTCAGCACAATGATGTTGTCGGCGATCGGAATCACGGTCGCCAGGCTTTCGCTCGACAGTAGGACAGTGCCGCCGCGGCGGGTATGGCGCCGCAGGAAGTCCTGTAGCCACGCGCGTTCGGTGGCGTCGAGATCGGCCATCGGTTCGTCGAGGATCAATAGTTGCGGATCGCCGAGTAGTGCGGTCGCCAGTGCCAGTCGGGTCTGTGATCCGGCCGGTAGCGCACCCGCCCGCGTCCGCGCCCAGGCACCGAGGCCGACCGCCTGGATCACCTCGTCGGCGCGCGCGTCCTCGATACCCGCGGCCGCCGCGTACACCAGCAGGTGATCGCGTGCCGAGCGCGCCGGATGCAGACCGCGCGGCACCAGCATGCCGCCGACGACGGCCGCGGGACCGCGCTGCGGCTCGCCGCGCCGTCGTGAGCCCGGCCCGCCGACCGCCGCGGTACCCGTGGTCGGTTCGAGCAGGCCGAGCAGGATGTGCAGAATCGTCGACTTACCGGCGCCCGCCGGCCCGACCAGGGCCGCGACCGTCCCGGACGGGACGGTGAAGCTGACGTTCTCGATCCCGGTGACCAGGTCGTAGCGCTTGCTCAGGCCGCGGACGGAGAACGCGAGCGGTCGGCCCGCGCTCATCGTGGCGTGGTCGGGGGTTGCGGCTTGACCGGATCCAGTGCAGGCAGCGGATCGGCATCGATGATCAGCTGGCGATCGGCGGGCCAGGCCACCGGCGCCGGCCCGAATGCCGTGCGCGCGTTGCCGATCGTGGTCTTGCCCAGCGCCCGGTTGCCGACACCGCCGATCACCGCGCCGATGCCAGCGGGCACCACCTTGCCCGCCATCAGGGCGGCCCGTTTGGTGATGAACCGGATGATGAATCGCTTGAGCAGCGAATCGTTCATGCTCGACAGGCCGGGAATCTTATTGGCGAACAGCGTGCCCCAGTTCTTCGCCGAATGACCCACGGTCTTCTCGACGATCTCCATCCCGCTCTCGCCGAGTACGACGGCGAGCACGAGTGCCCGCCGCGTCTCCTTGTCCTCGGGGGAGATGCCGTGCACGGCCGCGACGGCCAGCGTGAACACCGCGGACGCCTCCATGAAGAAGGTGGTCTCGGCACTCACCGCCGCGATCGCCGCGACGGTGCCGACCCCGGGCACCGCGGCGGTCGCGCCGACCGCACCGCCGCTGCTGGTCACCGCGAGCAGGTACTGGTTCTCCAGCCGCTCGATGATCTGCGCGGGACTCTCCGACGGATGCGAACGCCGCAGCCGGTCCACGTACCTTGCGACGGCGGGCGCCTGCAGGCGTGACCCGGTATCGAGTAGCTGGACCACCGTCTTCTCGAACGTGCCTTTGAACACGGCGATATCCTCCTCTTCCGCCTGTACGGGATGAACCTTATGGCACCGACCGCCATCAACTCGTCATGACAACGATGTACCCGGTCGACCTGGTTCCCCGCATGTCGGTTCCATCACGCCGGTTCGCGCAGGGCAGCGGCCCTTTCCGCGAGCGGTGGCGGTGGTGGCGGGGTGCCGTCGCCGAATGGTCTGCCGCCCAGTGCTTCTCGGCCGTGCGAGGTCAGCCAGTCGGTCAGCTCCGGGCCCTTGGGCACGATCCGCGTCGGGTTGATATCGGTATGCACGACGTAGTAGTGCACCTTGATCTGCTCGAAATCGACGGTGTCGCCGAACCCCGGCGTCTGATAGAGGTCGCGCGCATAGGCCCACAGCACCGGCATTTCGGTCAGCTTGCTGCGATTGGTCTTGAAGTGGCCGTGATAGACCGGATCGAATCGGACCAGTGTGGTGAACAGCCGCACGTCGGCCTCGGTAATGGTGTCGCCCACCAGGTATCGCTGGGTGGTCAGACGTTCGGACAGCCAGTCCAATCGGGCGAACAGCCGGTCGTAGGCCGTCTCATAGGCTTCCTGTGTCCCCGCGAATCCACACCGGTAGACGCCGTTGTTGACATCGTGGAAAACGGCCAGGTTCACCTCGTCGATCTCGGCCCGCAGCTCCGCCGGATACAGCTGCGGCGCACCCGGTCGATGGAATTCGGTCCACTCGGTGGCGAAGTCGAGCGTGATCTGCGGGTAGTCATTGGTCACCACCTGCCCGGTGGCGACCTCGACCATCGCCGGAACCGTGATGCCGCGCGGGTAGTCCGGGAACCGCGCCAGGTAGGCGTCGCGCAGCCGGGGAATGCCGAGCACCGGATCCACACCGCCGGGATCCAGATCGAAGGTCCAGCTGAGCTTGTCGTGGGTCGGACCGCACAGCCCCAGTGAGATCGCGTCCTCCAGTCCGAGCAGCCTGCGCACGATCAGCGTGCGGTTGGCCCAGGGGCAGGCTCGCGCGGCGATCAGGCGATAGCGGTCGGCCTCGACCGGGTATCCGTCGCGTCCGTCGGCGGTGATGCGGGTGGTGATGTAATTCGTATCTCGCTTGAACTCGCCAGACTCGACGTAAGAGGCAGTTTCCGATACCGACTTGGTCACTCGAATAGTCTGGCAGATCGAGATCTCAGGGTATGGCCGCCGACGGAGCGGGTGAGCCTAGTCTTGCCCAATGAGTGATACGAAGGCCACCCGACTGACCCGGGAAACCACCGATGGCGGCGCCGAGGTCGCGACCCTCACCCTGGCCAATCCGCCGCTGAATCTCTTCGACCAGTCGATGCTCGACGCGCTCATCGACGATCTCGCCGATCTGTCGGCGAATCCGCCGCGCGCGGTGCTGCTGCGGGCCGAGGGCAAGCTGGTCTCCGGCGGTGTCGACGTGCATGTCTTCGACGGCCTGACGATCGAGCAGGGCGCCGAGCTGTGGCGCACCCTGTTCGCACAGATCATCCATCCGCTGGAGGCGCTGCCGTGTCCGGTGGTCTTTGCCGCGCACGGCCTGACCCTGACCGCCGCCTTCGAAATGGCGCTGGCCTGCGACATCATCTTGGCCGCGCCGAAGGCGAAATTCGGTCTGGTGGAGACGGTCGTCGGCCTGACCCCGTCGATGGGCGGTCCGCAGCGGCTGGCCGAGCGTGCCGGATCGGGCCGGGCCCGCGAATTCGTGATGACCGGCGACCTCTACGACGCCGCGACCATGGCCGAATGGGGTGTGGTGAACGCCATCCACG
This sequence comes from Nocardia sp. NPDC004278, assembly GCF_053602975.1. NCBI lineage: Bacteria > Bacillati > Actinomycetota > Actinomycetes > Mycobacteriales > Nocardiaceae > Nocardia > Nocardia sp. NPDC004278. The sequence continues at coordinate 131,350 of NZ_JBSGEQ010000016.1, read as the reverse complement.
ACGACGTCGACACCGCCGCACGGGATTTGACGAATCGGCTGGCCCAGGGGCCGACCAGGGCGCATGCCGCGACCAAGCAGATCATCGAGGCGTGGCGCTCCGGTGGTGTGGCACATGCGGATTCGGTGACCCCGCAGGTGTCGGGCGCGCTGTTCGACACCGCGGATCTGCGCGGCGCGGTGCGTAGCTTCCTGGAGGTCGGACCGGGGAAGGCAACTTATACCGGTCGGTGACGGCCAGGACACGTTCCTCGCCTATGCCCACGAAATTGTGACTCGCGTCATATAGTCGCAAGAGCCTGCAGGCTCGAGGCGTGTGCGGAGGACCCATGTCGCAGTTCTTGGTCGAGTACCCACCGAATCACCCGCATGCCCGCGATGCTCCGCTGGCTCGTGGCGCCGACGGGGTGCTGCGCTACGGCAATCTCACCCCCGCGCTGACCGAACTATTGGATCTGCAGGTGCACGCCTTCTCGACCCGGGAGGCGGTGGTGGAGATCGGCGGCCCCCGGCTGACCTATCGGGAGCTGTGGCACTCCGCCTCCCGCATCGCGGGCGGCCTGCAGGAACACGGCATCGGCTTCGGCGACCGGGTCGCCATCCACATGCCAGCGGGTGCGCGCTGGGTGCAGGCGTTCCTCGGTGCGCTGCTGAGCGGCGCGGTCCCGGTGTTGGTGCACGACGGACTGCCCGATGCGGTGGCCGAGCGGGTGATCGCGGACAGCAGTACCGATTTCGTACTCGGTGGCGATAGCGAGGCCCTGCCCGACGGCGCCGCCTACATCGATGACGGTGCGGCACTGAGTGATCTGGCGCTGCTCTGCTACACCAGCGGCACCGGGGTGTGTCCGGTCAACACCACCGTCGCGCCCAAGGGCGTCGAGCTGACCAACGAAAACCTGCTCTCGGCAATTCGTTCCGTTGTCGCGGCGCTGGACCTGCCGACCGACGGCCTGCGCAATCTGGTGCTGTTGCCGCTGGCGCATGCGAGCGGCTGTGTGGATCAGATGCTGCCGACCTTCGCGGTCGGCGGCACCGTCGTCCTCGCGCCGGGTCGCCGAAGACTCGCCGAAACCATTGTCTCCGAACGGATCGATATGGTTTCCGCGACACCACGCATCTTCGCCGGGCTGTTGCCCGAGCTCGCGGCGCTGCGCACCGAGGGGCTGTGCACCGAGGGCATCGTCCGGGTCAGCAATGCGGGCCATCGCGGCGAACGCGTAGCCGATGCCACCGATCCCGCGGATCTGGCCGCCACACTGCGGGATATATTCCCCGCCGCCCGGCGGTGGTCGGTCTGGGGCGCAACCGAAACCAGCGGCATCGGCCTGGTCGTCGACGGTGAAACCGACACCGCACCCGGTGCCGATCCGATACTCGGCTTCGCCTTCGGCGGTACGGAATTGGCGCTGTGGGGGCCGCAGGCGCAGGCCGGACACGGCGAATTGCTATGTCGCGGGCCCAATGTCACCCGCCGCTACTGGAACGATCCGGAGACCACCGCGGACCGCTTCACCGGAAGTTGGTTCCACACCGGCGATCAGGTCAGCATCGACGCCGACGGTCTGGTCCGGCGCGAACGGGCGCAGGCCGGGTAGCTCACTCGAGCAGGCGATCGCGCAGTCGTTCGCGCAGCTGTGCGGTGAATCCGATGGCGGTCAGATACGACTCGACATCGCCGTGCTGTTCGCGCACCGCATCCGTCGCGACCTGCAGGTAGTCCTCGCGGACGCCCAGGATATCGATGGAGAGTTCAACGCCCGCAGTGAGTTTCGGTGCCATCATGGCGCGCAGGGCGGGGACGGCGTCATTGCTGGACAGGAAGTCGGCGAGCACATCGGCCTCGCTGACCGCGACCGCGCGCAGCAGGGTGGCGATGGCCCAGCCGGTGCGGTCCTTACCGGCCGCGCAGTGCACGAGCACCGCACCGTCGCCGCTGGCGATCGTCTCGGCGATGGCGATGATCGCGGTATTCGCCTCGGGCAGGGTCGGGAAGTACCGGTAGACCTCGAGCATGTGCGCGAATGCGGAGTTGGTCTGTGCATCGTGCGGCGGCGCCTCAGCCATCCGGGAGTCGAACGGAGTGAGGTTCAGTCGCACGCCGTCGGGCAGGTTGTCGTGGCCGATGTGGTCGATCTCGCGGTGTCCGCGCAGGTCGTAGACGTCGGTGACGCCGAGTTCGCGCAGGATGGCGTGCCCGGGCAGATCCAGGCCGCTCAGCTGAGCCGAGCGCAGCAGCACGCCGGGGCGGATCCGCGCGCCGTCGCTGGTGCGCAGACCGCCGAGATCGCGGAAGTTGAAGGTGCCGGTCAGGTAGAACTGGTCGGCCGAGGGCGAGAGAGTCACCGATCAAGGCTAACCAGGCAATGGGGTCACCGAGGTGTCGATCGAGAGGCCGATACGGAACCGCTGGCTGTCCGGTTTGCGAGGCTTCTGATGTGTGATCCGCCACATCTTGTCGGATGGGGAACAAGCTGGCCCGTAGTCTGGTCAATGGTGTTGTTCGGACGGGCGGTCTGAGAGTCACGCCCCCGGAAGCGATTCCGGCGGATACCGATCGATCGCAGCGGCATTCCGTTTGGGTAACAAAACATTCTTCCAGTCTGGAAATACCCAACGAACCCGTTCTTAAACCCCGGAAACCCTCTACCATTGATGAATGTTGGACTGGGCATCCAGGGAAATCCCGATCGGAAGATTCATGATCGCGGTTCGCCATGTTCAGCGAGCCGTGCCGATCAGGGCGCGTGAGTTCTTTCCCCGAGGGAGTCGGCGTTGAGCGTACGTGGAGAAATGGCAGCGGTCCGGTTGCGGCCGACCATCTGCGAGGCCGTCGAGAAGGCGGCCGCCTCACTCGATTTCACCGGAGTGCGAGCACTTCGGGTGTTACTGCATGCCGGTGTCAGCGCCTACTGGCCCCTGGTCAAGGCCGCCCCGGCCAAACAGGCGCGGGCGTACGAAGCGACGGCGCATCAGTTGGCCGAGCGCTGGGAGGGGCAGACCGAATGTGTCGCCGATCCGAAGGCCTCGGCCCTGTTCCGGGAGATGGATTCCGAGGTCGCGAGCTTCCTGGCGCTCTGTGCCGACCGGTCGGGCGCGCAATGGTTGGAGCCGGTGGATGCCATCGCGACCTATGCGGTCTCGGTACTGCAGGGCACGGTGCTGCGCTGGCTCGCCGACTGCAATGACGAGACGACCCTTGTGGTGCTCGACGACCTGGTCAGCAGCTTGGCCACCAGGGCGGTCGAAGTCTGACCCTGCGCGGTACTGGACGTTTGACCAGTTAAGTGGTTGGGTTGTTCCGTGAGCGAGCGCAGCGAGCGAACCGTCAACACAGCACCTTCGGGCACGGCGGAGCCGAGCGTCCGCAAGGCCGCGGGCGTGACCGAAACGTCGCCGATTGCTGGGCTGCATGCGGCCACGGCCGAGCTGGACCCGCCGCTGGCCGCCCTCGACCTGAACGCCCTGCGTGCCAATGCCGCTGACCTGGTCCGTCGCGCGGGTGGGGTGCCCATCCGGGTGGCGAGTAAGTCGGTGCGCTGCCGGGCGGTACTCGAACAGGTGCTCGGCACCGGACTCACCGCGGCCGGCGGCTTCGCGGGCATCATGTCGTATTCCCTGGCCGAGGCCATCTGGCTGGTCCGGCTCGGGGCCCGCGATGTGCTGCTCGGCTATCCGACCGTCGACCGTGCGGCGCTGGCCGAACTCGCCGCCGATGACACCCTGCGCGAATCCATCACCTTGATGGTCGACGATGTCGCGCAGCTGGAACTGATCCGCGCCGCGGTCGGCACCGATCTGGTGCGGCCGCGAATCTGCCTCGATGTGGACGCCTCGCTGCGCATCGGACCGCTGCACCTCGGCGTTCGGCGCTCGCCGATCCGCACTGCCGAACAGGCCGCCGCGCTCGCGCGTGCCGCGCTGAGTCGCGGTTTCGATGTGGTCGGCGTGATGACCTATGAGGCGCAGATCGCCGGACTGCCCGACTCCAATATCGCTGTGCGTCTGGTGAAGCGGGCCTCGGCGGCCGAAATCGCCAAGCGCCGCGGGCAGGTTCTCGATGCGGTGCGCTCGGTGGTCGGCAAGCTGGCGATCGTCAATAGCGGCGGCTCCGGATCGATCGAGGTCAGCACTGCCGATTCGGATGTGACCGAGGTGACCGCGGGCTCCGGGCTGTATGTGCCGACCCTGTTCGATCACTATCGCTCCTTCACCCCGCGCCCCGCGCTGTTCTTCGCGACATCGGTGCTGCGCAAGCCGACCCCATCCATCGCAACGGTTTTCGCGGGCGGTTACATCGCCTCCGGTCCGACCGGGCCGTCTCGGGTGCCGAAGCCGGCGTGGCCCGCTGGTTTGAAGCTGCTCGGCACCGAGGGGGCGGGCGAGGTGCAGACCCCGCTGTCCGGGGCGGCCGAACTGCGGATCGGTGATCGGGTGTGGTTCCGGCATGCCAAGGCCGGTGAGCTGTGCGAGCGGTTCAACGAGGTGCATCTCGTCGACGGCGACGGCACGCGCACGACGGTGCCCACCTACCGCGGTGAGGGCAACTGCTTCGGCTGAGCCGGCGGCAATTGCGAATTCGCCGTGGTTGCGGGGGTGAATTTCAAGATCGAATGCGGATACCGCGGCATTGCATATTCAAATAAAGAACCAACCGGTCCGCATGAATATTTCGATCATGTGCCGACCGACCTCTGAAAGAAATATTCAGCACATCTGGCTCAGCTGAGTCGCAGGAATGTCGCCAGATCCGCGAGATCGTCGGGGGTATTCGGTAGATATTCGGTGAGCAGCGGTGACCGGATAATGACGGCCTTCCACATGGCTCGGCACAGTGTGGCTTGAACCATGCTGCGCGACAACAGGAACCGCATGCCGTAGGGGGCATCATCGGGGCTGGATGTGGTCATCGACAGCAGGACCACCGCGGCCTCCCGGCCGCGGAAGCGTTCGGCGGTGCCGACCAGCACATCCTCGATCTTGGCCCGCGCCAGCAGCGTTCGGATCAGGCCGACCTGGGCACTGTAGGGCGCGACCACGAGTATGTCGTGTGGATGCAGCCGCCGCGTCATGGCGCCGGTCGTCCACGAGACCCCGAGCAGGGCGCGCACCCGGCGGACCACCTCGCGGGCCTCGGCCACCGATTCGGTCGCAGCACCGGTGTGCTCGACCAGCACCGTCTCCACGCCGGGCTCGACACCCTCCAATTGCCGTGCCAGCGTGACGGTCTCATTGGAGCGCAGGCGGTTGTCGTAGTACAGCCGGGAGATCGGGTCGCAGACGCGCGGGTGCATCCGCCAGGTGCGATCGAGGAAGTAGCCCCGATCGGCGGGCAGGGTATTGCGGCCCTCGGTGAGCCAGCCGAGTACCGATTCGTCGACCGGCTCCGGATGTGTGCCGCGCGCCACGGCGGGCGCGGGATCGCCGAGTAGTAGCAGATTGCGCGCACTCACCGCGACCGCGATGGTGTCGGCGAGCGGGAAGCCGCCAGCGTCGGCGATCACCAGCAGATCGAGACCATCGCCGGGCACCATCTCGTCGTCCGCGAAATCGGCCGGGGCGCCACCGATGACGCAGCCGTTGACCGCATTGTCCAGGAACCGCGGATAGCGGGCACCATCGATCACCGACCACTCCGGCGCCAGCGCCTCGACGTCCTTCTTGGCCACCAGTTCAGGCAGCACGCCCATGGCGACGATCATGTCGAGCAGGCTCTCCACCGTCGAATGCGATGGCGCGACAACGCCGACGCGCCACTTGTGCCGGGTGACCAGACGTTCGATCGACCTGGCGACGGTGGAGGTCTTACCGGTGCCGGACGGCCCCTGCACCGCGAGGTAGGAGCCATCGAGATCGCGCAGCGCGGCGGTGATGGCCGCGGCGTGGTCACCGTGCACATCCGGTAGCCGGTCGGCTCGGCGCAGCCGCGGCGGTCGGCGCGCCAGGATGTCGAAGACCGCGCTCGCGGGAACCTCGGGCAGCGCCATCAGCAACTGCTGGGCCGCGAATTCGACGGCGGTCTCGACATTCTCGTCCCAGGCGGGCAGTCCCGGTGCGATGGCGGTCGGCAGCTCGTCATAGGGCTCGCAGCCGTCGGGTAGCAGTTCCTCCAGCCGGACGGTGTCGTCGAAGTTGGCGTCCACCGAACAGCCGAGCACGGTCGCGGAGGCGGTGGCGCGCCGACCCACGGCGGTGATCATTCCGGCGGCGACCGGCTGATCGTAAAAGGTGTACACCGTGGTGCCCGGTGTCAGCACCGTGCCGGTCGCGGCGCCGCCCGCGGTATCGGCGCCGCCCCAGCCCATGCCGATTCGTCCGGTCAGTGTGAGATATCTGCGCATTGTCGGCTGATGTGGGCCGCGATGCCATTTGGTGTCCACCGTGCCCCAGTCGGCCACGAGTACTCCTGGCGCGTCGGACCATTCGGCTACCGGATGACTGAGCCGGTCGGCATGTGCCAACCACAGTGGCTGGCGTTCGCGCCGGTGATAGCCGAGGGCCGCGGCCATCAGCGCGGCGGGATCGCCCGGTTCGCCCTGTGCCGCCGCGAATTCCGCGAGTGCAGCCTCGATCGAGGAGGGCCGTGCCGGCGGCACCGGATCCGGTTCGTCCGGACTCGGCACCAGGCACCACGAACTCGCCTGGTCCAGCAGTGCCGCATCCGGATCGACGCGCTGTTCGGCCGCTCGATCCTGCAGCCAGTCGCGCAGCCGCAATACGGTGACGCAATCGCGTTCCGCAGCACCGGAATGCGCCGCGCCGGGCAGCAGCCGCCGCAGTCGGCTCAGGCGGTAGGAGCGCTCCCCGATCAGCAGGGCATTGCGCACGATCGGATATAGGTCGACCAGCACACCCGCCTGCAGCAGATCCTCCACGATCTCCTCGCCGATCCCGTAGCGGCCGGTCCACCGCAGCAGCGCCGACCGCACTTCGGAGGTGTAGTGGTACACGCGCATATCCGGATACATCCGCAGCCGTTGGGCGACATAGTCGAGCACCTCGCCCAGCGCGCGCCGCCGCGCGGCCTGCTCGTCGGTCATCGCCGTGGACGGTGCGGTCGCCGTGCCGAACGGGGCGCGGAAGGCCAGATGGACCGCGGCCGGACCGCCCACCTCGATACCGACCAGCTGACCCGATGGCCCCTCCTCGATGGTGAGTGAGAGATCACCCGGCGACGGCGGCGGCAGGGCACCCAGCGCGATCGCGTCGACCAGGGTGTGCGTCGGCTGTCCGGAATCCTCGCGGTGCAGCTGGATTTCGGCCTGGCGGCGCAGTGCGCCGAAGGTGCGCGGTGGCAGGCCGGGTACGGTGGCGGCGGTATTCGCCAATCGGTCGATGGTGCTCACGCCCGCTTCGCGCAGCCTGGCTCGTGCGGTGCGCGGCATCCCGGCGACCAGTAGCAGATCGCGTGCCGCCGACAGCGCCGCGGTGCAGGTCGGGCAGTGGCCGCAGGCGAGATAGCGCGGATCGCCCCACTGCACCGGGAGCAGTTCGCTCAGTTTGTCTTCCAGGATTCGCTCGACTCGCCCGCGCCGGGCGAGATACACCGGCACCAGATCGATGAGCGGGTAGGTCCGGCTGTCCTCGCGTAGGTGCAATCGAACCAGGGGTGCGGTCAGTGCGCCGCTACTGTCCAAGGCGTCGGCACACGCGGCGAGTTCGAGTGCCGCCCCGATGCGATCCGGTGGGTCCGCCGCGGTGCCGTGCACGGTGTAGCGGACCCGATGGCCGGCCCGCACCAGGAAATCGCTGGCGCAGACGAATTTACCGTTGAAGAAGGTGGCACCGTGGATCACGCGCGCCCCGGCGCGCAGTGCGGCGATGGTCTCGGCATTGGCGGCTTGCAGTGCGGCGATATGGGCCCCAGGATCGGTCACCGGATCGTACTCGGCCGCCTCGCTTCGGATCTCGACCAGCTGACCGCCGAACCGGTCGCGGAAGTCCGCGAGTCTGCGTTCGCGCGAATCGTCGAATCCGGTGCGCGGCACCGGATCGGGCACCGCATCCACCACGCCCGCGATGATGCCCAGTTCGGTATCGAGGGCACGCAGCAAAGCGAATTCACACTGCGCCGCGCGCACGAGGTCGACGGCGGAGCAGACGACACGATCACCGAACACGATCAAACGCGGCCCTCCTGTGTCTTCGCCGGACACGGACGGCAACACTGTAGCTAGCCGCTACCATCGCGTGGAACTCGGTGTCGGCGGGTCGCTACGGCTGGTCGTTTCGAATAGCTACGGCTGGCGTCCGACCCGTCGCTCGCGGCAGCGGTGCGGCCGGTTCGGTTCAGGAGCGCGGCTTACGCCGTTCCGGTCGCTTGCCCCCGTCGCGATCGCGACGCGGTCCGGCGCGGAACGGACGCCCGCCGGGCGGGCCCTGATCGAGCTGCAGCTGGATCAGCTGGCCGCTGATCCTGGTGCGCCGCAATGCTTCCAGGGTCTCCGAGGACAGGTCCGCCGGGAGCTCGACAAGACTGTGGTCCGGGCGGATGCTGATATGGCCGAAGTCGCTGCGGCGCAGTCCGCCCTCATTGGCGATGGCTCCGACGATCGCGCCGGGCACCACGCGGTGCCGCTTGCCGACGCTGATCCGATAGGTCGCCAATTCGGCTCCGGTGCCGCGGTGATGCGAGGGACCACGATCCTCGCCCTCGAAGCGGCGGGCAGGCCGATCCGTGCGCGGCATGCGTTCGCGCTGCGGGCGTTCGATCGGCTCCGGCTCGGGCTCCATGAAGAAGTTGTCACCGTCGTAGCCGCTGACCGCGAGCGCCGCCGCGATATCGACGAGCGGAATGTTGTGTTCGCGCTCGTAATCCTCGATGAGCTTGCGGAACAGCGCCAGATTCGACGAACTGAGGTTCTCGGTAATGGAATCGCCGAACTTGGCCACGCGCTGGGTGTTCACATCATCGACGCTCGGCAGCTGCATTTCGGTCAGCGGATGCCGGGTGGCACGCTCGATCGACTTGAGCAGGTGCCGTTCGCGCGGTGCGACGAACAGCAGCGCCTCACCGCTGCGCCCGGCCCGGCCGGTGCGGCCGATGCGGTGCACATAGGACTCGGTGTCGTGCGGAATGTCGAAGTTGACGACATGGGAGATGCGATCCACATCGAGACCGCGCGCCGCGACATCGGTGGCGACCAGAATATCCAGCGCACCGGACTTCAGCTGGCCGATGGTGCGCTCACGCTGGTTCTGCGCGATATCACCGTTGATCGCCGCCGCGGAGAAGCCGCGCGAACGCAGCTTCTCGGCCAGCTCCTCGGTGGCCTGCTTGGTGCGCACGAAGATGATCATCGCCTCGAACGACTCGACCTCGAGGATCCGGGTCAGGGCGTCGAGTTTGCGCTGATGCGAGACCTGCACCCAGCGCTGGGTGATGTTGGTGTTGGTCGAGGTCTTCGACTTGACCGTGATCTCGACCGGCTCGCGCAGGTACTTCTTGGAGATGCTGCGGATCGCCGAGGGCATGGTCGCGGAGAACAGCGCGACCTGCTTCTCACGCGGGGTGTCGGCGAGAATGCGCTCGACATCCTCCTGGAACCCCATCTTCAGCATCTCGTCGGCCTCGTCGAGCACCAGATACTGCAGCTGCGACAGGTCGAGCGTGCCCTTCTCCAGGTGATCGATCACCCGGCCCGGCGTGCCGACCACGACATGTGCGCCGCGGCGCAGACCGGAGAGCTGGACGCCGTAGGCCTGGCCGCCGTAGATCGGCAGCACATGTAGTCCGGGAATGTGGGTGGCATAGCGGCCGAATGCCTCGGCGACCTGGATCGCGAGTTCGCGCGTCGGGGCCAGTACGAGGGCACGCGGAAGTTTGCCGGTCGCCTCGATGCCCATCAGGATCGGGATGGCGAACGCCGCGGTCTTGCCGGTGCCGGTCTGGGCCAGCCCGACCACATCGGCGCCGTCGAGCAGTGGTGGAATCGTCGCCGCCTGGATGGGCGAGGGCGATTCGTAGCCCACATCGGCGATGGCCGCCAGGACGCGCTCATCGATGCCGAGATCGGCGAAGGTCGGGCCGTCATCGTCCCTGTCGTTGTCGCCAGGAACGCTGTCGACCTGATTGGTACTCATTGACCAGGAGTTTACTGCCTGGTGGTGGTCGTCCCGGCCACCGGGCCAATACGGTGAGACATATGCAACCCGAAACCGTGCCCACACATCACGACCCGACTGTGTCAACAGCGGCGTCCGCGGGGCCTTCCGTGGTTACGCAAGCTACCTCCGCCAGGCCCGCCGCTCCGGCCGGATCACCCGTGGTTGCGGCGGTGGTCCAATTCGCCGCGGGAACCGATCCGTCTGCCAATCTCGCGGCCCTGCGCGAGCATGTCCGCACTGCCGCCGAACGCGGTGCGCGGGTGATCGTCGCACCGGAATACTCGATGTTTGCCGTCGCCCGGCTCGACGAGCGGGTCGTGGCCATTGCCGAACCGCTGACCGGGCCGTTCGTCACCGGCCTCGGCGAAATCGCGCGCGAATTCGGGGTGCATCTGGTTGCCGGAATCGTCGAACAGGTGGCGCCGGGGGCGAAGCAGATCCGCAATACGCTTGTCGCCCTCGGACCCGATGCGAACCTGGTGGCGAAGTACCGGAAGGTGCATCTGTACGACGCGTTCGGATATCTCGAATCCGATGTGGTCGAGGCGGGGGCGATCGAGACTCCGGCCACCTTCACCGTCGATGCTGTGACATTCGGCATGCAGACCTGTTTCGATCTTCGCTTTCCGGAAGGCTGCCGTCGCGTCGCGGCGGCGGGGGCACAGGTGCTGGTGCTGCCCGCCCAGTGGATTCCCGGTCCGGCGAAGGTGGATCAGTGGACGACGCTGCTGCGCGCCCGCGCCATCGAGAACACCGTGTACGTGGCCGCCGCCGATCAATGCGCGCCGCGCGGCGCGGGCGCCTCGATGATCATCGATCCCACCGGTGTGGTGCTCACCGAACTCGGTGACGAACCCGGCGTGCTCACCGCGGGCATCGATCTCGATCAGCTCGCCGCGGTCCGCCGCACCAACCCCAGCCTGGCATTGCGTCGATTCGCGATCACCGAGCGCGCACCGGAGTAGCGTTGATTTCGGGATGATCTACACCGATCGGGCAGCTGCCGGTCGCGCGCTGGGTTTGGAACTCGGCCACCTGCACGCGGCGCAACCGCTGGTGCTCGGACTGCCCCGCGGTGGGGTTCCGGTGGCGGCCGCGGTGCGTGAGGTCATCGGTGGTGATCTCGACATCATGTTGGTCCGCAAGCTCGGTGTGCCATGGCAGCCGGAGCTGGCGATGGGCGCCATCGGTGAGGAAGGTATCCGGGTGCTCAATCAGGATGTGTTGGCGCACACCGGGATAACGCCGGAGCAGGTCGCCGAGATCGAGGATGTGGAACGCGTCGAACTGGAGCGCCGCCGGGAGATGTGGCGCGGTGACGCCAAGCCGATCCCGATCGGGGGCCGCACCACGGTGATCGTGGACGACGGCATGGCGACCGGGGCGACGGTGGTCGCCGCCTGCCGGGTCGCTCAGCTGCACCAGCCGTTGCGCATTGTGGTCGCGGTGCCGGTGTCCTCGGCGGAGGCATTGCACCGGGCGGCTGCCGAGGCGGATGAGGTGGTCTGCCCGTGGGTTCCGCATTCGCTCGGCGGTGTCGGGATGGCCTATCGCGACTTCCATCAGTTGGACGATGACGAAGTCACCGAGCTACTGGTGTGAGCTGCGCCTGGTGTGTGGTGCTCGAGGTCAGGGCTGGATTTCGGTGATGCCCCTGCGGTGGCGTTGGGCCAGTTCGGCATAGAAGCCGGGGTTGAGTTTGACCCAGCCTTCGGCCTGAGTGCCTTCGATGGACTTCTTGACCTCGGCGGGGGCGCCCGCGGCGAGCACACCCGCCGGGATCTTGGCATGCGGCGGAACCAGCGAATGTGCGGCAATCATTGTGCCCGCGCCGATTTCGGCCAGGTCCAGGACGGTGGTGCCATTGCCGACGATGGCCTCCGCGCCGACCGATGCGCCGTGGAAGACGACGCTGTGTGCGATGGTTGCGCCGGGACCGATTTCCATCGGCACATCCGGCGGCACGTGCAGGACCGCATTGTCCTGGATATTGGCGCGTTCCCGGATGGTGATCGGCGCCAGGTCCGCGCGCAGCACCGCGCCGTACCAGATGGAGGCGCCTGCCTCGACGCGCACGTCACCGATCAGGGTCGCGGTGGGTGCGATGAACGCCGTCGGATCGACCTGGGGCCGTTTGCCTTCGAATTCGTAAAGTGGCACAGGGCAGTGTAGATGCCGCGCCTCCGGCACGAACGCGCTGGTAAGACTCGCTCCGTGCGGGGTGATCCCTGCTTGTACGGCTGAGGTCTTCACCACCGGTCCGCAAAGGCCAGGGTGCGTTCGGCGGCGGTGACCATGGGGCGCAGCACCGTGGTGAACCGTTGTGCGGTGACCGGCATGATGTCGACGTCGACCCCGGTGCGCACCGTATACCTGCCGTCGCCGATCACATCGATCCAGCACAGCACCCCGAACGGACGCAGTTCGCCGTCGGGCCGTCGCACCGACACCACGATCTGGCCGATACCGTCGCGAGATTGCCGCAGTAGCTTGCGAATTCGCGTGGGCGTCGCGGGTCCGGCCACCGGCACGGTCACCAGATCCCGGCTGTCCTCACTGACCCGGGCCAGCGGTGCGGTCAGCTGTGCCATCGTGCCGGGCGTATTCTCCGGCAGCACCGAAATCACCCGTGCGGAAAGGTTTTTCACCCGATCGACGAACAGCCGGATTTCGCCGCCTCGGTCTGCGTTCGCACCCGGGCGCTGCGCCGCGACCACCGCGATATCCCCGGCGATCGCGCCGAGTACGCGCACCGGGCGTGTCTCGGCGGCGATATCCGGTGCGGCGGTGGCCGGGTCGCTCTGGCCGAGCAGACCGGTCTGTTCGATCGCCTCGCCGTACCCGGAGCCCGATCTGTCACCAGGTGTTCCCGGCTCCTGGGCGGCATCACGCTGCCCGAAGACCTCGATGCGCACGGCAGGGCGGGCCAGCACGCGCAGCGCGCCCTCCAGATCCGCGTCGAGAGTTTGCTCGCACCAATGGTTCAGGGCGGGCAGCTGGGCGGCGCGTTCGGCGGTATCGCGAGCCGAGAGGCGCACGGCGAGGGGATAGGGAATGCGGTCGCCATCGGTGCGGGCCCAGGCCATGGCGAACTGGTCCGGGGTCAGCGTCCAGTTCACTCCAGTTCGGTCCATTCGCCGACGACCGGTGGTGTCGTCGGATCCATATCGCCGATCAGCTCACCGCCGTCGTCGGCCGGTTCCAGGAAGGTCAGATCGTCGTCGAAGAAGTGGTAATCGTCGTCGTAGTCGTCCTCGTCGCGGGCCTGTGCCGCGCGCGCGGCGGCCGCGCCGGTGCTCAAGCCCGAGCGCGGGGTTTCGCCCGCGACCATGGCACCGCCCATGAGTCCGCCGACCGCGCCCGCGCCGACGCCATTGATCGCGTCGCCACTGGCATCGCGTTTGCGCTCATCGCGTTTGCGCTCATCGTCCGAGCTGGCGTTGCCCGCGCCGGGGACCGTCGGGGCGATCACCGGCGCGGCCGCGGCGGCGACCACAGGGGCGCTGGTGCCGGGGCGAACGCTTCGATCGGGTGCGGCCGTCGGCGTGGTGGCCGTGGTGGTGGTCGCGGCTGGGGAATCCGCCATCGGCACAACCGGTTTGGCCGCGGCGGCGGTGTCGGCGGCAGCCGCCGGGGTGATGGTGGTCGGTGTCGTCGCGGGTTGGGTCGTCGCCGCGGCGGGCTCGACGGTGGTGTGCGGTGTGATCGTCACCGGTGCGCTCGCCGAAACCGCTGGGGTAGTGGAGTTTTGCGTTCCGGTGTCCGGGCCGGTCGCCGCGGGAAGCTGCGCGGCGGGTGTGCTGTCGGGGGCCGGTGCCGTATCGCCGGTGACCGCATCGGGGAAGGCGGGGATGCCGGATCCCGTCGGGATGAAGACCTTCGTGTAGATGGTGTCCATCGCCTGCACCACGTCCTGACGGGTGCCATCGGCGGACTTCTGGATGGCGGTGTTGTCGGTGGCCCGTGTCGGATCCAGCAGTGCGCCACCGAGATCCGGGGTGGCATCGGACGGCGCGACGACGGCACCGCGCAATGCCTCGGCGGCATCGCCAGCTCGGCCGAGCCGCTGACCGACAGTGGCCATCACATCCGCGAGTTGCTGTCCCTGCCTTTCGAATTCGCGCACCGCGTCGGCGGCCGACTGTGCCGCGGCACCGCGCCAGCCGTCGGCGATCGCGGCCCGAATTTCGGTATGCGCCTGTTCGACCGCGGTGGCGAGGCCGGTCGAACTGCCCTGCCACGCCTGCTGGCCGCCCGCGAGCACGACCGGATTCATCAGTTGCACGCCGTCGTGGATCTGTTGATGGGACAGATTGTCGAAGATCTCGACGGTCCGGGTGTAGTCGGGGTCGACGTATTTGATGGGGGTCTTCTCACCGGTGTGCGGCATCTTACGCATGCGCGGCTCCCGCCACCTCGACCCGACCGACCGCCGCTGCGAGATCCTCATCGGCCCTGGTGTAGGCCGCCCCAGCCGCGCGGAAGGTCTGCGCGAGTGCTCTTGCGGCGTCGGCATATTCGCGCAATCGGGTCATCGCGTCCTCGGCCTTGTTCTCGAAGCCGCTGCGCAATGCCGCACCCGAATCGAATCCGCCGAAGCCGGGTAGTGCGGCGGCCCCGCTCAATACGGCGATCTGGGCCTCGACCTCATCGGCGAGTTGTTCGTAGCGCTCGGCGCACTGTTCGTGCGCGCCCTCGGCGACCAGTACGCCATCGATCCAGAGCTGGCCATCGTCGATCGCTTGATTCAGCGCAGTCACATCCGACATTTCGCCGCCCCCTTCCTCGTCGTGCTGCCCGCGCAGCCGTGATCAACTCACCGGTGTCGTGCCAACCCCACGACGACACCCTGCATCCAGTCCGCGATGTCGGCGGCGACCCGCGCGTGCACCGGCTCGTGCAACAGGTCGTGCCCGGCGTCGGCGTACTCCCGCAAACTTACCCAATCGTGGCGTCGAGTCCAGACCCTCATCGCATCGATCGGCGCCCGCCGGTCCTCGATGCCGTGCACGGCGAGAATCGGCAGGGTGGTCGGCAACGGTGTGCCGGGTGCGCCGGGCGCGCCGCCACCGAGTGCGCGCTTGGGCACGCCGGACAAGACCAGCCCGGCCAGCTCGCTCGGCGGCAGGCTCGGCCGGAGCGGATACTCCGCCTCCAGCCCGCTCAGATCGTCGGCCGCACCGGCGCGATTCGGCACCGCCGCGCCGATGATGCCGAGGGTGGTGACCGCGCCGAGTGAGTGGCCCATCAGGATCAGCGGAGTGTCCGGCAGTTCGGCGCGGACCAGCTCGATCAGCCGTAGCGCGTCGGCCACCAGTTCCACCAGCGTGCCGGGATTATCTGGATCGCCCTCGCTCAATCCGTGTCCCGAGGTGTCCAGCGCCCACACTTCGATGCCGACCGACGTCGGTGTCCGGGCGAAGCGGTGGTAGTGGCCGCTGTGCTGCCCCATTCCGGGCAATAGCACCACCACCGCGGTCCTGTTCTCGACCGGCCATCGCCGATAGTGCATTCGGCCGCGCGCGCCGTCGAAGAAGGGCATGCGTGGATACTGCCAAACCTTCTGCGATCCAGTCGAGTTCATGACATAACTCGCATGCACGGCATAAGTGGCAAAGGTGACTAGACTGCCGGGCAAGTCAACGGGTCGGGCAGCAGAGTCGAGGTTCGCGTTGAAAAAGCTCCGTGGTGCAGGTGCTCGGGTATGGCCGATTGCCGCCGTGCTCGCCTTGGGCTGCGCGGGTGTGCCCGGTTTCCGTGTGCCCAGTGCGGTGGCGGAGCCGGCGGCCGTTGCCGCGTGCGCGCCCGCCCAGGCGGCCACCGCGGTGCCCGCCGGTCTGCCGATACTCGACTGGTCGGAGAACGTAGGGTACGACGCGCAGGGCAATCTGTGGGTGTCGCGGCTGTATCGCAATGAGGTGCAGCGCTACGACAGTGCGGGACGGTTGACCGCGACGGTGCCGGTCGAATTTCCCGGTGCGGTCCGGCTCGGGCCGGACGGACTGCTCTATGTCGTCTACGGCGACTCGCCGACGAGCGTGCTGCGTCCCGGTGGTGTGGTGCGTTTCGATCCCAATGATCCCCGGCCCGCGGTATTCGCCTCCGGGTTCACCATGCCCAACGGTGCCGCCTTCGATGCGAAGGGCAATCTGTACGTCGCCTCCAGTGTCGGTGTGATCCGGATCGGTCCCGATGGCGTCGTCGACGCGGACTGGACGGCGCGGGCGAAGTTCACCGGCGCCAATGGCATTGTGGTGCGGGATGATTCGATCTATCTCAGCATGAACGGCAATCCGCTCGGCCGCATCGTGCGCTTCCCGGTCGATGATCCGGGCGCCGTGACAGTGCTCGCCGATTTGACCGTGTCGCCCGGGATCCCGGACTTCGCCGACGATCTGCTCATCGACGATGCGGGCGTGCTCTATGTGACCACATTGACCGGTCAGCTGGTTCGAATCGATCCGAGCACGAACACCGCATGCGCGGTGCTGACCGGCCAGCCGCTGACATCGGTGGTCGCGGTGCCGGGCCAGCCCGACGAACTCCTCGCCGGTACCGAGGGCGGCGCGATCCTTCGGATTCGGCTCTCGCACTGACCGAACGGTTCACCCGACCGGTGTCCATGGCGGTGCGGGATGCTCCGCGCCCGGCCCCGGCCGCACTTCGACGTCATGCGGGCGCAACTCCTCGCCACAGCATTCGCACACCACCTTGGCGTGCGTGACCTTGCCGCAGGTCTGATGTACCAATTCGGTGGGCGCGCCATTGATCAGGCCGGTGTGCTTCTCGCCCCACGCGAGGATCGCCGCGATGACCGGATACAGGTCGATACCGGCCGCCGTCAGGCGGTATTCGTGCAGCGTGCGCGACGGCCCGGAGGCATATTCGCGGCGCTCCAGAATGCCGTAATCGACTAGTCGGTTGAGTCGCTCGGTGAGGATATTGCGCGCGATACCGGTCTTGCGCTGATAGTCCTCGAACGTGCGGGCGCGGAAGTAGGCGGCACGCAGGATCGCGATCACCCAGCGCTCGCCGAGTACGGCGCCGGAGCGCTCGATTGCGCAGTTACTCGCCAGCAGATCGTCGTGTTTCATCGATTCCACGATAGCCGTTGCAATTCGCAACTACGTCGCCTAGGTTCTAGTTGCATGTTGCAACGACGCACATTGGCGATGCTGGCCATCTGCGGGAGCGCGTTCCTCGCCTTCCTGGACACCTCGATCGTCAATGTGAGCTTTCCGGATATCGCGGCGTCCTTTCCGCAGGCCTCCCGCGCACAGCTGAGCTGGGTACTCGACGCGTACTTCATCGCCATGGCCGCACTGCTGGTCCCGGCCGGTGGACTCGCCGACCGGCTCGGTCACAAGCGTCTGCTGCTGTGGGGCACCGGCCTTTTCGTGCTCACCTCGATCGCCTGCGCGGCAGCGCCGAACTGGCAGCTGCTCGTCGGCGCACGTTCGTTGCAAGGGGTGGCCGCGGCCATCATCGCGCCGGTCTCGCTCGCCCTGCTGCTGCCCGAATTCCCGAATGAGCGGCGCGCCGCGGCGGTCGGCATCTGGGGCGCCGCGGCGGCGCTGGCGGCGGGGACCGGCCCGCCGCTCGGCGGATTCCTCATCGAAATCGCGGACTGGCGCTGGATCTTCCTGATCAATATTCCGGTCGGGCTGCTGATCATCGCGGCGGGCCGGGCCGGGCTCCGCGAAGCCAGGGAGGAGGATGCGACGGGACTGCCCGACCTGCTCGGCGCGGCACTATCCGCGGCCGGACTCGGACTCCTCGCGCTGGCGATCATTCAAGGCGGCAGTTGGGGCTGGCGCAGTCTCGACACCATCGCCTGCTTCGTCGCGGCCGCCGTACTGATCGCCTGGCTGGTGCGCCGCTGCCTGGTGCATCCGCAGCCGGTGGTCGAGCCAGCCCTGATGCGCATCCCGAGCTTCGCCATCGGCAATCTGGGCACCCTGCTGTTCGCCCTCGCCTTCTTCTCGATGATCCTCGGCAACGTCCTTTTCCTCACGGGCGTATGGCAATACAGCATCCTGAAGGCAGGTCTGGCCGTGCTGCCCGGACCGCTGCTGACGACCGTCGTCGCGATTCCCGCTGGCCGCATCGCCGACCGCTTCGGCCATCGCATGGTGATCGTGCCCGGCACCATCGTCTATGCCGTCGGTCTGCTCGTGCTGCGCGCCAGTGGGGCCGAACCCGACTTTCTCACCACCTGGCTCCCCGGTCAATCCCTGGTCGGCACAGGGATCGGACTGGCCTTCCCGGCACTCGGCGCGGCCTCGGTCGCGGATGTCCCCGCGGATCGCTACGGCTCGGCCAGTGCCGTCGGGGCCGCCTTCCGTCAGTTCGGTGCGGTATTGGGCACCGCGCTGCTGATCGCCATTATCGGCACCCCGACCACGTTGAGCGCCGCCCTGGACGCCTCCGACCGGGCCTTCTTCCTTGGTATCGCCGCCGCACTCGCTGCGGGTCTGGTGGCGCTGGCGCTACGCCCGGTCCGCGCGACCGTCGACCTTCCTATCGCCGCCGTCAACCCAACCGCCGCAATCGAACCGGTGAAACTATGAGCAAGCGCAACGAAACGCTCACCACCGCAACTGAATCCATAATGTCCGCCGTCCGCGCAACGGTTCGGGCACTGCAAGCGCTGGCACCCTCCGGCCACCGCCGACTCATCCTGGAACTGCAAGTGGCGGTCAACCGCGCGCTATCCGATCCGGCGCTGCAGACCCCGGACGACTTCCACGCCCGCGCACCGGAAATCCCTTGGGAAATCTGGCATTCCGTCCCAGTCGACCCCCGGTTGTGATCACTCCTCGATGAGGTCGGCGGGCGCGGCCTGCCGCCACGAGTCCAGCAGGATATCGCGCAATTCGTTGCTGTCTTCGAGTGCGGACAGCCGGGCCCGGACCCAGGAGGACGAGGCCTCGTGCGGCGGGACCCAGAATTTGTGCGGTTCGGCGGCGATGAGTTCCGCGCGGTCGTGTTTGGGGCAGCGGACCGCGAACGAGGTCTGATCGTCGGGGAGGGTGATGAACATCTTGCCTGCCACATCGAAGGTCGGATGATGCCAGCGTTCCTTCTCCACGGTCTTGGGAAAGGACAACGCGATGCGGCGCACGTCGTCAGCGTCGAGCACGGTTCGGGCCTCCGGTTCGGAAATCGGACTTCTATCGTGCAACACCGCGACGGCGGGTGATCGGGCTAGGTGATGGCGTTGGTGATGCGGGTCGCAATCGCGCGCAGCCGGTCCACCAGCACGGGCGGTTCGTGCACCTGGAAATCCGCGCCGAGGTCGATGAGCCGGTAGGCCAGCCAGGTCGGATCGTCGTCGCGAGTGACGTCCAGTAGGCAGGAGTTGTCGTCGATCGCCGCGATATCGCCGGGCGCATCGCCGAGCCGGCCAGCGACCCGATTTACCGGAGCCTGGATGGTGATCCGGACGCGGAACGACGGTGTGCCCCAATTGGTTCGGCGGCCAGCGACGTAGGCCGCCGCATCTGCGGCGGGCAGCGGTCGCGGGGTGCAGCGGGCGCCGGTGGGCTGGGGCTGTTCGATACGGTCGACCCGGAAGATGCGCCAGTCGTCGCGGTCCACATCGTGGCCGACGAGATACCAGCGGCGCCGGGATGGGACGAGGCCGAGTGGTTCGATGTGACGGCGGGTTTGCGCGCCGGATTCGCCTCGATACCCGAAACGTACACGCTCCCTATTGGTTACGGCCGCGGCCAGCGCCGTCAGTATCTCCGGATCGACGGCGGGGCCGTCGTCGGTAGGCGGCACGAGCGCGGTGCCGAGCACCCGCACCCGGCGGCGCAATTTCGCGGGCAGCACCTGTTCCAGCTTGGCGAGCGCACGGACCGAGGACTCCTCGATACCGGCAATGGCCGATCCGGCGGCGGCGCGTAATCCCACCGCGATGGCGACCGCCTCCTCATCGTCCACCAGCAGCGGTGGCATCGCTGCGCCAGCCACCAGTCGATAGCCGCCGGTCGCGCCCATGCTCGCCTCGACCGGATAGCCGAGTTCACGCAGGCGGTCGATATCGCGGCGCACGGTGCGGTCGGTGACGCCGAGGCGGTCGGCGAGTTCGCTGCCCGGCCATTCGCGTGGTGTCTGCAGCAGTGACAGCAGACGCAGCAGGCGGGCGGGGGTGTCGTTCATGATTTTCAGGATTCCAGAGAACTAGGACATAGATGGTCCTATATGCCTCGTAGCGTCCTTGTTGTACCGAGATCAGCTAAGGAGATACAGATGGATGCAGCAGTGCGTAGCGATTCCGTGCGGGGCAGCGGTCGGGCGACGAGTGAACATGCAGCAGTGCGTAGCGATTCGATCCGCGGTGACGCCCAGGCGATGGGCGGGCACGCCATTCGCCCCTTCCGCATCGACATTCCGCAGGCCGATATCGACGATCTGATCGATCGGCTGGCGCGCACCCGCTGGTCGGCACAGCTGCCGGGACAGGGCTGGGAGCGCGGTGTTCCCGTCGCGTACCTGAAGGAACTGGCCGAGTACTGGCGCACCGGGTACGACTGGCGCGCGCAGGAGGTGGCGTTGAACGAGTTCCCGCAGTTCATCACCGAAATCGACGGTCTGGATGTGCATTTCCTGCAAGTGCGTTCGCCCGAGCCGGATGCGTTGCCGCTGATCCTGACCCACGGCTGGCCCAACTCGTTTGTCGAATTCACCAAAACCATTGGCCCGCTGACGGATCCGCGCGCATACGGGCTGGATCCGGCGCAGGCATTCCATGTCGTCGTCCCGTCGGTTCCCGGTTTCGCCTTTTCCGAAGGGCCGCGCGATACCGGGATGACCGTACGCCGGGTGGCCGAGATGTGGGTCGAGCTGATGGACCGGCTCGGCTACACCAGCTATGGCGTCCAAGGCGGTGACCTCGGGGCCTATATCGCACCCGAAATGGCCCTCGTCGCACCGGAACGCGTGGTCGGTGTGCATATCGACGGCGGCATCGGCATGCCGACCGAGGCCGATGTGCCGACCATGACACCGGACGAACGCGCCGAATGGGATCAGATGCAGGGCTGGATGAGCGGCGGCGTGAACCACCACACGCTATTGCGCGCCGCTCCTCAGACTTTCGCGCACGCCTGGACCGACTCCCCGGTCGGCCTGCTCGCCTGGCTGATGCAGAAGTTCCACGAATTCACCCCGCTGGCCGAACTGGCCGAGGATGTCATGGACCGCGACCACCTGCTGACCAATATCAGCCTGTACTGGTTCACCAATACGGCGGGCACCTCGTCCTGGCCGATGTACAACGGACTCGGCGACGGCGGATTCGTCTGGCCCACCGGCCAAAAGGCAGTGCCGACCGGCGTCTACGCGGGTGGTTCGGCACTAATGCGGCGACTCGCCGAGCGCGACAACATCATTGCGCACTGGCCCGAGGGCAACACCGGAAACCACTTCGTACCAATGGAACTGCCGGATATGCACGTAGCCGATATTCGCGCATTCTTCGGCAAGATTCGCTGAGAGGTCAGCTGAGCTGGGCGCCCAGTCGCGCTGAGCATCCAGTCGCGCTGGATGCTCGGTCGGGCCGGGCCCTGGACAAACGATCACCATGCGCTCATGCAGGCAAATGCCGAGAACCCCCTGCACCAGCGCATTCTCGACTGATCAGGTGGTTGGGGGGATTGCTTACCTGTGGTGGGGTGAGGGTTCTGATGGGTTGGGCGGGGTTAGTTGTTCTGGTGTGCGATCTCGCTGCGCGCCACCGGTCCGGCCTGGTTCGGGGCGGCGGGGAGCGTCTGCGGGGTGTCCGCTGCGGCCGGGGCGGGGGGCGGTGTTGCGGCATCGGGTGCTGGGGGCGGCGGCGCTACCACTGGACGGTCCGGTACGTAGAACATCCCGACTGTCGGGGTCATTAGACAGTGTGCGAACGGGTAGTCGATGATGCCCCACATCGAGGCGATGACTGTGCCGGGACCGCTGGCCACGGTCTTGGACAGCGTTGGGCCGTATTCGGTCCGGTCGTCGAGTGTGCTGAGACCGCTCGCGCCGGTATTGACGTTCAGCCAGGCCACGACGAGGCCGGAAGCCAGCGGCGAGCCCGTGTGCGCGGGTGTGGCACTGAAACGCAGGGTGCCCGGCAGCGGATCGACCGCGCCGTTGGGGGTGGCGCCGTCGGTGGAGGCGGCCGCGATGATCGTGGTGACGGGGCCGTTGCTGCCGCAGCCGAAGGTCGGCGCGGCATAGGCGAACGGGGTGAAAGCGGCTGAGACATTGCGTAATTCGGCGATGTCCACCAGCTTGGTGAACTGGTTGAGTGCGCCGACACCTGCCTGCGCGGCCGGATCGGGTCCGGCGGCGGTGGTCAGCTGTTCGAGTCCGGTGTCGATGGGAGAAGGCTCGGCGACCGCCGTGCCGGTGAGGGCCACAACCGCACCAACGCCGAGAGATGTCACTGCCGCGGCGGCACGTGCGATGGATCTGCCGTTCACTCGTTCTCCTCGATACCGAACACGGGGATTGCCCCGACCCACGTGCAGCAACGTACCAGTTCGCCGCTGTCGCTGCCCAGGGAGTCGCGATCCCCCGCGGCTGGCCGCTGTTCGAAACGCGACACGGTGGCAGGACCTGCGCGGCCTGCCGCTGTGACCCACTCGACAGTGCGAGATTACCGGGGGGTAGGTTTGACCCGGACGTACGAGACACACCGGGAGATGTGTATGAAACTAAGTCTGACGCCCGACGAGGTGAGCTTCCGCGACGAACTGCGGAACTTCTACCGGACCGAGATTCCCGCCGACATCCGTGACCGCGTCAAATACGGCCACGAGCTGTCTCGCGAGGACATCGTCACCGCACACAAAATCCTCAACGACCACGGTCTGGCCGTGCCGAACTGGCCGGTCGAGTGGGGCGGCAAGGACTGGACCCCGATTCAGCGCCATATCTGGCAGGACGAGATGCAGCTGGCCTCGGTGCCCGAGCCGCTGACATTCAACGCCCAGATGGTCGGCCCGGTGATCGCGCAGTTCGGCTCGCAGGAGATCAAGGAACGGTTCCTGCCGCCGACCGCCGCCCTGGATATCTGGTGGTGTCAGGGCTTCTCCGAACCCGACGCCGGATCCGATCTGGCCTCGCTGCGCACCACCGCGGTGCGCGACGGTGACTCCTACATCGTCAACGGCCAGAAGATCTGGACCACGCTCGGCCAGTACGCGGACTGGATCTTCTGCCTGGTCCGTACCGATCCGAGCGCGCCGAAGAAGCAGGCGGGCATCTCCTTCCTGCTGTTCGATGTGAAGTCTCCCGGTGTCACGATCCGCCCGATCAAGCTCATCGATGGCGGTTACGAGGTCAACGAGGTCTTCTTCGAGAATGTGCGGGTGCCCGCCGATCAGCTGGTCGGTGCGGAGAACGAGGGCTGGAGCTACGCCAAGTTCCTGCTCGGCAACGAGCGCACCGGTATTACCGGTGTCGGCCGCACCAAGGTCAAGCTCGGCGTCGCCAAGGAATATGCGCGCCAGACCAAGTCGGGTGCTGGCACGCTGCTCGAGGATCCGCTGTTCGCCGCCCGGTTCGCGGAGTTGGAGAACGAACTGCTCGCGCTGGAACTCACCCAGCTGCGCGTGGTCTCGAATTCCTCGGACGGTAAGCCGAATCCGGCCTCGTCGGTGCTCAAGCTGCGCGGTTCCGAACTGCAGCAGGCCGCGACCGAGCTGCTGCTCGATATCGCGGGCCAGGACGCGCTGCCGGTCGGCGCCGATGACATCGCCTCGCCCGGTTGGGCGCAGCGCAGCGGCCCCGGCTACCTGAACTACCGCAAGACCACCATCTACGGAGGCTCCAGCGAGGTGCAGCGCACCATCATCGCCTCCACGATCCTCGGATTGTGAGGCACCGCCATGGATTTCGAACTCACCGATGAACAGGTCATGCTGCGCGACACGGTTCGCGACCTGCTGGCCCGCAACTACGATCCCGAGACCCGCCTGAAGGTCACCGACACCGAACTCGGCTGGAGCCGCGATGTCTGGAACCAGCTGGCCGAGCTCGGCGTGCTCGGCCTGAGCTTCACCGAGGAGGACGGCGGCGTCGGCGCCGGTCCGGTGGAGACGATGGTCGTACTCGAGGAGATCGGGCGTCGCCTCGCACCAGAGCCGCTCGTGGACGCGGTGCTGGTGCCAGGTGGTCTGGTCGCGCGGGTCGGCACTGCCGAACAGCGGCAGCGGATTCTGCCCGAGGTCGCCGGCGGCACCAAGCTGCTGGCATTCGCTCATGCCGAACCCGGTATCCGCTGGCCGTCCACCGAACTCGCGACCACCGCTGTACAGCAGGGGGATTCGTGGGTGCTGACGGGTCTGAAGAATCCGGTTCCGCACGGTGACAGTGCCGATGAACTGGTGGTCAGTGCGGTGCTGCCGAGCGGTGGCACCGGGCTGTTCCTGGTCGGTCCGGATGCCGCCGGGGTGCAGCGCAAGTCGTATCGGACGGTCGACGGTCAGCGCGGTGCGCAGATCGAATTCGACAAGGCTGCAGGCGAATTGCTCGGTGACAATATCGACGCCGCCGAGGCGGTGCAGGTGACCATCGGCCATGCGCAGGCCGCGCTCTGTGCGGAGTCCATCGGTGCGATGGCGGAGGCGCTGCGGCTGACGACGGATTATCTGAAGACGCGCAAGCAGTTCGGCGTCACGCTGTCGAAGTTCCAGACGCTGACCCAGCGGGCGGCGAATATGTACGTCTCACTGGAACTGGCGCGCAGCATGAGCCTCTACGCCAATGCCGCACTCGCCGACGGCGCCAATGATCCGGTTGTCGAGTCGCGGGCGCGGCTGCAGGTGGGTCGCTCGGCTCGGCACATCGGCCAGGAGGCGATCCAGATGCACGGCGGTATCGGTGTCACCGCGGAGTACCCGGTGAGCCACTACGTTGCCCGGCTCACCGCGATCGAGCGCACGCTCGGCGGTGGGCTCGATCATCTGCGCGTGCTCAGCGCCAGGGTCGGTGACTACGACCTGCCGGAGCTGTAGAGCGCGGTAACTCCGAACGGCGGCGTATGCGGTTGCATGCGCCGCCGTTTCGCTTATCCGTCGGAGTCGCCGTACAAACCCGGGGCGGTCGCCGGGCGGCGCGTCGTGGTCGGCGGCTCTTCGGTCGGCTCGACGACGGCCGGACGTTGGTTGGCGCCCGGCGTCGACTCGAACTCGGTCGTGGCGATCGGCGGCGACCCGGGCGCGGTGAAGGGCGCCGACGACCGAGGCGTCAACTCGGGCGAGGTCGAGGGATCGGTGAATCCGACCGGCTTGCGCGGCGGTCCGGGCGGCGCGACCTGCCAGCTCGGCGACGGTGGGATGTGCACCTTCGGCACTGCCGAGGTGGTACCCGCGCGGACGACCGGGGCGGCGTCGTTCGCGGATCTGATCGGTGGGGGTGCGACGTAGGTGTCGTGCTTACCGAGCCCGCAGGCTCCGATAAGTACGAGCCCGAGCGAGACCGCGCCCACGGCGATCGCCGGACCCGCGATCTTGGCCCTGCTGCGCTCCATCGGTGACACTCCTCGTAGTTCGAGTGGGGCTCAACAATAATCGAGGCCGGTCGCCCCGGCCAGATGAGAAGACGCTGGGCACTTGCGGCGCCAGCGCATATTAAACATCGTTAATTCAGATATCGAATTGGTCTCTTCGGCGTGTCGCGGGCACGTGTCGTAGTCGAACCACGTCCCGTGGCCGTAGCGTGTGTGATCAAAGTTACGCGTGAGACGCCAGTACCTAGATGAGAGACGCGCGGTGCAATCTGCGCGAGGGCAATACTCTGATCGGCGTCATCAAGGAGTTGATGATGGGAGCTTACTCGACAACTCCGTTGCGAGACTCCGGCGCGGCCGACGAATCGGCGGCCACGGAAAACTCGCAGCAAGTCGTGTCGAACCCGCCAGAACGCACGTTGTCCGCGCTCCTGTTGCGGATAGCGGCCTGGCTGATTTTTGTCGGCGGCATCGTCGGAGCAGTACTCGGCATCGCTGGACTGCATGTCGAAATCACCGTCGCCGGACTGATTCTCGCGTGCACCGCCGGATTGGTCCTGCTCAAGATGCGCGCCGATGGAGCGGGGCGAACCGGCTGAAGCGGGCGTTGCCGCGGCACGGCGGCGTGGGAAATCGCGAGCGCGCAGGGCTTTCGGGCTCTAGCGTGATTCGGTATGAGGATCGAGATCACCGCCGACGCCGCGCGGTACCGGGCGGTCACCGAGGCCTTCCTGCTGCGTGATCCGCTGCGGCACACGGTGATTACCACGGGCATTGCCAATCACCTCACCGGCATGCAGGCCGATGCCGAACTGTCACGGTTCCTGTCCGTGCACGATGACGACGCGACGGTTATCGGCGTCGCCATGCGCGCCGCTGGACGTGGGGTGTACCTCGGTGAGCTGCCCGCGGGAAGTGTTGCGGCCGTTGCCGATGCGATGGCCGAGGTTGCCCCGGATGTGAGCGGGGTCGAGGGTGCGATCGACGACGCCACCGAATTCGCCGAGCGCTGGGGGCGGCGCCACGGCGTGGACTTCGTGGAGGCGTATTCCACCCGCCTCTACCGCCTCGCGGAACTGAGTGTTCCCGAGACCGCCGGATCACCGCGGCGCGCAACCGAATCCGATGTGGCGCTGTGTGTCGGCTGGACCGAGGACATGCGCATGGAATCCGGCTTGCCACCGCCGAGCCTGAACGCCATCGCCATCCGGAACCGGATCGCGACCGGACGCTGGTGGCTGTGGGAACGCAACGGCCGTCCCGTCTGCCTTGCCGCGCACCAGATTCCGGTGTTCGGCTGGTCCCGGATCGGCCCGGTCTACACTCCGCCCGAGGAACGCGGCCACGGCTACGCCAGCATCCTCACCGCCCATGTGGCCCGCACCCTGCGCTGGCAGGGCCTGAACGTCTGCCTGTTCGCCGATATCGCCAACCTCACCTCGAACAAGATCTACCGCGCCATCGGTTTCGAGCCCGTCCGCGATTTCCGGCACTACCAGTTCACCCCGGCCCGCACCGAGCGGTAAATCGGTACGCGCCATTCACACTGCGTGTGCGGCGGCCCCCGTTATCGGGTGATGACCCATTCGAAGGCGGGGGCTTTGGAGCGAGCGCCTTCGGCGGTGCGGGAGCGGTTGGGTTCGGCCAGTTCGGTTAGTAGGGCTTCGGTGAGGGTGACCAGGTCGGCCAGGACGGGTGGGGTGAACCAGGTGGGGCGGGTGGCGAAGAGGATGTCCTCGGTGGAGGTGTTGCCGCTCGCGCCGGGGGCGAAGGGGCAGCCGCCGAGGCCGCCCAGGGAGCCGTCGACCATGGTGGCACCGGCTTGCAGGGCGGCGAGGGTATTCGCGACGCCCATGCCCCAGGTGTCGTGGCCGTGGAAGACGATGCGGCGGTACGGGGTTCGGTCGCGTACGGCCGAGATCAGTGCGGACACCTGGGTCGGGTGGGCCTGGCCGAGGGTGTCGGCGATGACGATATCGGCGGCGCCCTCGGTGCGCGGGTCGTTGGCGATGGCCAGGACTCGCTCCGGGTCGACGGGGCCGTCGAAGGGGCAGGTGAAGCTGGTGGCGAGGCAGAGTTGGATTTCGCCGCCCGCCTCCTCGGCCAAGCGGACCGCGTCCGGCATGGCGGCGACGCTGTCCTCAGTGCTGCGGCCGATATTGGCCTTATTGTGCGCATCCGATGCGGAGAAGCAGTATTGGAAGTTGCGCACGCCCGCGGCGGCGGCCTTCTCGATATGGCGCGGTGTCGCCACCCAGACCCAACAGCGTTGCAGCTCTTGCGGAGTCAGTGCGGCAATGAGCTCCATGGTGTTGGCCATCGGCGGCACCAGATCGGCGCGGGCCATCGAGCCGATCTCCAACGCGGGCACGCCGAGCGCGAGCAGGCGGCGCACGATCTCCACCTTGCGCTCGACCGGCAGCACCTTTCCGGTCAGCTGCAATCCGTCGCGCAGCGTCACATCGCGCAGGATGGACTCGGGCCCGCCCGTCACGCGACCATCGCCCCTCGTCGAATCGCTATGCGCTGCAGCGCTCATCACTCTTCCTCCAGCGCATCCCGAACCGGCGGTGCCTGGCGCACGTGCGGCGGGACGCACATCACACCACCACACGGCTTTTCATTGCTCGCCGGGGTGGGGTGGATCGTGGGGCGGGCGTGGCCGGGCGCGCGCAATTCACGCAGGTTGCGCCCCGGTGGCCGACGCCTGCCATAAACCCGTCGCGTCATGCCGCCACCACCGCGTCGATACCGGCGCGCATCACGCCTCCAGCCCGTCGATATCGGCCGCGCTCATGCCGAGCAGTTCCGAAAGCACCTCGCGTGTGTGCGCACCCAGATCCGGGCCGACATTGCGAATGGGCAGCGACTTTTCGCCGATCACCGGCACGATGCCGGGGAAGCCGACCGTCTTCGGCTGCGGCGCACCGACATCGACCGGGAACGGCTGAATCATATTGCGCGCATGGTACTGCTCGTCGGCGACGATATCGGCGGCGGTGTAGATGGGGCCGCAGGGGATGGCGGCCGCCTCCAGGAGTTTCAGTGCCTCGTCGCGGGTGTGCCGCACGGTCCATTCGGCAATGCACGCGTCGAGCCGTTCGCGGTTGCGCCAGCGTCCGGCATTGTCCTGCAGCTCCGGATCGGCGGCCAGGTCCGGGCGGCCGATCACCTCCATATAGCGCTGGAAGATGGCGTCACCGTTGCCGCCGATAATGATGCTCGCGCCGTCACTGGTCGGATAGGCATTGCTCGGTGCGATGCCCTCCATCCGGCCGCCGACGCGCTCGCGGTTGATGCCGTACGCGAGATAGTCGGGGACCAACGATTCCATCACCGACAGAATCGCCTCGTTCAAAGCCACGTCGATAACGCGTTCACCGAGCGGAATCGATCCGGTCGTGCGTTCGCGCTGGAACAGTGCCATCACCGTCCCGAAAGCCGCGTAGATGCCCGCGATCGAATCGCCGATGGACACGCCGACCCGCACCGGCGGCCGATCCGGATCGCCGACGAGTTCACGCAGACCGCCCACGGCCTCGGCGACCGCGGCGAAACCGGGCCGTGCGGCCA
This sequence comes from Nocardia sp. NPDC004278, assembly GCF_053602975.1. Taxonomy (NCBI): domain Bacteria; kingdom Bacillati; phylum Actinomycetota; class Actinomycetes; order Mycobacteriales; family Nocardiaceae; genus Nocardia; species Nocardia sp. NPDC004278. The sequence goes on along the minus strand of NZ_JBSGEQ010000016.1, from coordinate 102,169 downwards.
ACGGGCCGGTCTGCCCATAGGCGGAGATCCGGGTGATCACCAGATCCGGATTGACCTCATCGAGCACCTCCGGGCCTAGACCCCACTTCTCGAGCATGCCCGGACGGAAGTTCTCCAGCAGCACGTCGCAGTGCCGCAGCAGGTCGAGCACGATGCCACGGCCCGCCTCGGTGCGTAGATCCAGCGTGATCGACTTCTTGTTCCGGTTGATGGTGCGGTACAGCATCGAGGTATCGCCGCCGTAGAGCCGCCAATTGCGCAGCTCATCTCCGGCCTTCGGCCGCTCCACTTTGATCACCTCGGCACCGAAGTCGCCGAGGATGCGACCAGCGGTCGGCGCGGCGATGTAATTGCCGAGTTCCAGGACGCGAACCCCGTCCAGCGGGCTGATACTCATGGGGTTCAGTGTGTACTATCGCGCCGCCCGGCAGCGGCCCGACCTCGTGCTCGGCTACGGCCCGGTAGGTGGACCGCACGGCCCCTCAACTGCCGCAGCACAATCGGAGGTGCGGCGGCAGCCGTGCGGTCGCCGTCACGATGCGAGCGGCGAGACTTCCTCGATGATCGAGTAGTGCTCGGCATTGCCGTGCTGCACCGTGCTCTTGACGCCGTCGACACCGACCGGAATATCGCCGGCGAGGGTGATCCGGGTCAGCTTGCGGGGCTGGTCGTCGTAGTCGTCGATGGCGTAGTGCTGGGTGGCGCGGTTGTCCCAGATGGCGACGTCACCGGGCTGCCAGTTCCAGCGGGTGGTGTTCTCCAGCCGGGTCACCCGGTCCTGGAACAGCCGGAACAGGGCCTGGGACTCGCTGGTGGAGACGCCGACGAAATGCTTGACGAAGTGCCCGACCAGCAGGGCACGCTCGCCGGTTTCCGGGTGCACCCGCACCACCGGATGCTCGGTCTCGTAGAAATCGGATTGGAACTCGGCGCGGTAGGCCGCGGTGTTCGGGGTGCTGCGGTCGACATTGGTGGCGGCGTAGTCGTAGATATTGGTGTGCACGGCCCGCAGGTTCTCGGCCAGGCGCTTGAGCGGTTCGGGCAGCGACTCGTAGGCGGCGACGGTGGATGCCCAGGTGGTCGATCCGCCGTAGGACGGCAGGGTGACCGCGCGCAGGATCGAGGCCTTCGGGATCCGATCGACGAAGGTGACATCGGTGTGCCAGCTATTGGCCCGGCCGTATTCGGAGTCGATGGCCAGGCTCTTGACGCCGTGCGAGGTGACCGTCGGGTGCGGGGTGGTCGGGGTGCCGAGCAGTTGCGCGAACTCGTACTGCCCGTCCTCGGTCAGCTGGTCCTGACCGCGGAAGAAGATGACCTTGTGCTCGACAAGGGCGCGCCGGATCACCTCGACGGTGCCCGCGTCCAGATCGCCGCCGAGCCGGACATTGTCGACCTGGGCGCCGATGCGGGCACCGAGCTTGGTCACGGTGGCGGTGGATTGGGCGTAGTCGACCGTCATAGGGATCACCTTCGCTGATTGAAATCGGTTGATGCACCATGAGCACACCACCGAAATAGGCACTCCAACCAGGGTTTTCGTCGTCGTGATCCCAACGGCGCTTGCCCCACGCCCCGGCTCAGTGCGCCATCGCAACGACGTTTCTGGGCTGTCGTTCCCGTCGTCCGGCTTGCGTGGGTTTGGTCGTTGTCCGGTCTGTGCCGGCTTGGTGGCTGTCCGGTCCGCGCGGATTTGGGTGGCTGTCCGGCTTGCGTGGGTTTGGTCGTTGTCCGGTCTGTGCCGGCTTGGTCGCTGTCCGGTCCGCGCCGATTTCGCCGCCGCCCGGCGCGCGCCGCGGTCCGGGTGTCCCGTTGCCGATTGAGTCCTTGCGATTCGGGTTGCTCGTTGCCGATTTGTCCGGGTTGAGACGGGGCCCGGCATGCGGCGCGCGACGTGCGGGTGGCAACGGCACGCATGTCACCGACGACGAGTTGGTCTGGCTCACCAGCGAACTCGCCACCGCGACCACCTGCCGGATAACGCCTTCCGCTGTCCCGCGGCGCTACGTGCGGTTCGTTGCGGGCTTGCCTTCGCGGTCCGGACTGCTTGTGCTGGTCTGTTCTGCCCGACTACCCGCCGGTCTGTTCTGCCCATCGGACTGCCCGGCCGGGGCCGAGGATGGAATCAGCCGAGGTGCTCCCGCAGATAGGCCAGGTCATCGGCGACGCCCTCGGCGGGGGTCTCCAGGATGACCGGGGCGTCCGCGGTGCGGCATACCTCCGCGAGCAGTTGCGGATCGATCGTGCCGTCGGCGAAGTTGGCGTGCCGGTCCGCGCCGGAATTGAATTCGTCGCGTGAGGAATTCAGGTGCACCAGGTCGATGCGGCCGGTGATGGCCTTGATCCGCTCGACGACGCCGACCAGATCCTCACCGCCCGCCCAGGCGTGGCAGGTGTCGAGGCAGAAGCCGGCGCCGAAATCGCCGACCGCGTCCCAGAGCCGGGCGATCGAATCGAAATGCCGGGCCATGGCGTGATTGCCGCCCGCGGTGTTCTCGATCAGGATCGGCACCGCGAAGCCGCCCTTGTCCTGTTGACGTTCGAACAGCTTGCGCCAGTTGTCGATTCCGGTGTCCAGCTCGCTGTCGGAGCGGACATGTCCGCCGTGCACGACCAGGCCGAACGCGCCGAGATCGGCGGCGGCCGCGGCCTGCTGCGCGACCGCATTGCGCGACGGCATGCGCAGGCGGTTGTTCAGGCTGGCCACATTGATCTGATAGGACGAGTGCACCACCACATCGATCGGACTGGCGAGGATCTCCTCGGTCCGCGGGTGCGGGGTCGGCTTGTCCCAGCTCTGCGGGTCGACGACGAACAGCTGGATGACCTCGGCGCCGAGTTTTTCACCGAAGCCGATCGGATCGCTGTCGAGCCGGACGTGTGCTCCAATGCGCATGGGGCCGAGCCTATCGACTGCCACCGACAACGTCTCCGACACAGCCGTCAACGGGCCGCCGAAAGGCCGCAGCGGACGGCAACGAACATGTTGCGCCGGGGCCACGCCAACAGATACATCGGTAGGATCCAGGTGCTCGACCCGAATATGGGGGGTGAATCCACTGTGCTGCGAACTGGCGACGTTTTCGCTGGCTACACCATTAAACGTGTGCTCGGCCAGGGCGGTATGGGCACCGTATACCTGGCCCAGCATCCACGTCTGCCGCGTCTGACCGCGTTGAAACTGTTGAAGCGCGAACTGTATACCGATGCCGAGATCCGGCGTCGTTTCGAGCGGGAGGCCGATCTGGTCGCCACGCTCGACCATCCGAATATCGTCACCGTCTACGACCGCGGCGCCGAGGATCAACAGCTCTGGATCTCGATGCAATTCGTGCCCGGCGCGGATGCCTCCTGCGCGGATGTCAATGTGCTCGCGCCGGGTCGCGCGGTGCAGATCATCGCCGATACCGCGGCCGCCCTGGATTTCGCACACGCCAACGGGGTGCTGCACCGCGATGTGAAACCGGCCAATATCCTGCTGGCCAAGGCGCCGATCGGGCAGCCGGAACGGGTGCTGCTCACCGATTTCGGCATTGCGGGCATGCGCGGCACCGAGTCCACGCTGAGTTCCCCGGGCACCATCACCGCCACCCTGGCCTATGCGGCGCCGGAGCAGCTGACCGGGAAGCCGGACTATCTGGCCGATCAGTACTCACTGGCCTGTTCGCTGTTCTGGATGCTGACCGGGGTCGGGCCGTTCCATGGGGCGAATCCCATGGCCGTCATCAACGGACATCTGCACGGGGCGATACCTTCGCTGCGCCGATATCGCCCCGATGTGCCGCCCGGGTTGGACGCGGTGCTGATGCGGGCCATGGCCAAACAGCCCGCGGACCGGTTCGGCAGCTGTACCGAATTCGCCGTGGCGGCTCGGCGGGCGCTGGTGTCGTCCTGGCCGCACCCGCACCCGCACCCGCACCAGCAGCACGGGAACGGGCAGCACGGGGCGTATCGTCCGCCGTCGGGCCATGATTCGCGTACCAGCACCGAATCGCCGCACCATGCCGGTCCGCCGCGTAATCCGGTGCCGTCTGGAGGCGCGGTGCCGTCTGGAAGTGCGGTGCCGTCTGGAGGCGCGGTGCCGTCTGGAAGTGCGGTGCCGTCTGGAGGCGCGGTGCCGTCTGGAAGTGCGGTGCCGTCCGGAAACGCAGCGCAGTCCGGAAACTCGGTGCCGTCCCGAAACGCAGCGCCCTCCGGAAACTCGGCGCCCTCCGGAAACTCGGCGCCATCCGAAAATCCGTTGCCCCCCAACACTTCCGAGCGAGTCGGGAGCAGCCGAACCGCCCGACCGGCGGAGCCGACCAGCCGCGGCGCGTCCGAGCCGCCGAGATCATCACAGCCGCGTCTGCCACTGCCGCCGCGACGGTCGGTGCGGCCGAATACCATTGCTCTGCCCGACATCCCGCGTCGCCCCGGGCGGACCCCGCCGGGCCCCGCACCGCGGCCTCCGCCATAGCGGTGCGCTATCGGCGTCGCATGCGATACCTATAAGTCGACGATAACCAGGGCTTAAGCGAATCCTGCTAAGGTTTCGATGTTTTCCGTGGTCAGGTGGTCCTGATCGCGCGTTCTTATGCTGTACGCCTGTGCACCGGTGGGTCCCGGTACGCGGCGGGAAGTGGAGCAGACATGCTGGCCAGCGGTGAGGTGTTCGCCGGTTATGTCATCGATCGGCAATTGGGCCGCGGTGGCATGGGTTCGGTGTACCTGGCGAAGCATCCGCGACTGCCGCGGATGACGGCGCTGAAGCTGCTGAATCGGGAGATGTTCTTCGATAAGGAGGTGCGCGCGCGGTTCGAGCGGGAGGCGGATCTGGTCGCGCAGCTCGATCACCCGAATATCGTCACCGTCTACGACCGCGGCCTCGAGGACGAGCAGCTGTGGATCTCGATGCAGTACATCGATGGCATCGATGCCGCGTCGGTCGAGCCGAAGTCGCTGCCGCCGGAACGCGCGGTGCAGATCATCAAGGAGACCGCGGACGCGCTCGACTACGCGCACGGCATGGGCGTGCTGCACCGCGATGTGAAGCCCGCGAATATCCTGCTGGCCCGCTCGGGCGGTGGGCGCGGTGAGCGGGTCTATCTGACCGACTTCGGCATCGCGCGCCTGCGCGACGACACCGGACATCTCACCCAGACCGGCACCTTCACCGCCACCCTCGCCTATGCCTCGCCCGAACAGCTGACCGGCGCATCGCTGGATCACCGCTCGGACCAGTACTCGCTGGCGTGCTCGCTGTTCTGGCTGTTCACCGGTTCCGGTCCATTTGCGGCGACCAATCCGGCGGCGGTGATCCAGGGACATCTGCAGGGCACGCCCCCGGCATTGAGCAGCGTCCGTCCCGGTCTGCCGTACCAGTTGGACGCCGTACTGGCCAAGGCCATGGCCAAGCGACCCGATGACCGTTTCGCCTCCTGCTCGGAGTTCGCGCTGGCGGCCAAGCAGGCATTCACCAATCCGAGCGCACCGGCGATGCCGGTGGTCGGCGGCCCGCGTCCGGGTACCGGACCGGCGATTCCGGTGACGGGTGCGCCACGGCCGGTCACCGGACAGCCGATGCCCATGACCGGTATCCCGCCGATGACGAATGGCCCGTACCCGCAGACCGCCGGGGCGTACCCGCAGACCAGCGGACCGCACACCATGCAGCCACAGCAGCTGGCGCAGACGACCGTCAATCCCGCGCAGGGCACCCAGCACCCGCAGCCGGTGCAGCCCGCGCCGACGCAGCAGCAGTCGCATCCGAGCAATCCCTACCACCAGCAGCCGCACAACCAGCAGCCGCACAACCAGCAGCTCCACAACCAGCAGCCGCTCGGTTTCGCGACGCCGCCCGGTGCACCCCGGCCGCCGATGGGCGGGGCGCGCCCGGTCCCGCCGCCGCGTAAGTCGAATGTTGGGCTCATCGTCGCGTTGTGCATCGGTCTGGTCGTGCTGTTGGTGATCGTGCTCGCGATCATCGGCGTGGTGTCCAAAGATGGTTCATCGACGACCAGCGGCGGCGGCAGCACGACCTCGTCTTCCTCGTCGAATGGCGGCGGCTCGATCGATGCCACCGCGGCATCGATCAGCAAAGAGTTCCCGCGCATGGTGCCCGCCAGCGAATCGGATTCGGTCGGCTACAACGGCGCTAAATGCAATGCCCATAAGACCGGCGATCTGACCCTGCCCACCCCAGGCAGTCCGGACTTCGGGGCCTGGGCCGCGCAGTGGGATTGCTACGGCGGCGGCGATAACGACGATCCGTTCTACACCATCTACGTCTACAAGAACGCCTCCGATGTGCAGAGGGTGCTGAGCAATCTGCCCTCGGACGCCACCAAGTCGACCGATGCCAATGGCGGAAAGTCCTACACCAACTACAAATTCGTCAATGACGGCCCGAAGATCGTCACCGCCTTCACCGGCGACAACAAGCGCGCCCAATTCCTGATGTACGCAGACGGTTTGGCGGGCGCACAGGATAAGGTCCTGCGCTGGTGGCGTTCGGCTCCGCTGAACTGATACTGCCGCACTGACACCGCCGCACCGGGCACGAGCGAAAATCGCTCGCGCCCGGTTCCGTTCGGCCCGTACAGTGCACGACATGTTCGGCCACACCATCGCTCTGGAGTCCGCGGTCGCGGGCGCGATGGCGGCTGCCCTGGCAGCGTCCGCAGCAGTGGCTGCGGCGCACTTCGACGGCGCCCGAAACTGACCTTCCCCGGGATGTCCCGGGACCTCTGACGGGGAAGGTGGCCCGTCATAGAGAGGTCCCCCGGTGTATTGCCGGAAAACATTGCCAGTCAGGGAAAGTCATGTCCAAGAAGACCTACGTGCGGACCAAGCCGCATCTGAATATCGGCACCATGGGTCATGTCGATCACGGGAAGACCACATTGACCGCCGCCATTACCAAGGTGCTCGCCGAGCGCGGCGGCGGCAGTTTCGTGCCGTTCGAGCGGATCGACCGGGCGCCGGAGGAGGCGCTGCGCGGCATCACCATCAATATCGCGCACGTCGAATATGAAACCGCCACAAGGCATTACGCGCATATCGATATGCCGGGGCACGCCGATTTCGTGAAGAATATGATCACCGGCGCTTCCCAGCTCGACGGGGCCATTCTGGTGGTCTCGGCGCAGGATGGCGTAATGCCGCAGACGGCCGAGCATGTGCTGCTCGCCCGTCAGGTCGGGGTGGAGCACATCGTGGTGGCGCTGAACAAGGCCGATGCGGGTGATCCGGAACTGCTCGACCTGATCGAGTTGGAGGTGCGTGAGCTGCTCAGCGCCCAGGGATATCCGGGGGGGCGAGCTGCCGGTCGTACGGGTCTCGGGTCTGCGTGCGCTGGAGGGGGATTCGCGGTGGACCGCCGCGCTGCTCGACCTGCTGGACGCCGTGGACACCCATGTGCCGACACCGGTCCGGTACACCGACGCGCCGTTCCTGCTGCCGGTGGAGAACGTCCTGACCATTACCGGTCGGGGCACCGTCATCACCGGTGCGGTGGAACGCGGCCGGATCCGGCTCGGCGACCGGGTACAGCTGTTCGGCGGCGAGGAGCTGACCTGCGTTGTCACCGGGGTCGAAACCTTCGGCCGGACAATGGAGTTCGCGGAGGCGGGCGACAATGTCGCATTGCTGCTGCGCGGTGTGCAGCGCGGTCAGGTGCGTCGCGGCCAGGTCGCGGCGGCGCCGGACAGCATCGCGGTGCACAGCCGGTTCACGGCGCGCGTGTACCTGCTCGGTACCGCCGAGGGTGGTCGGCGCACACCGATCAGCACCGGCTACCGCCCGCAGTTCTACGTGCGCACCGGTGACGTCGTCGGCAACGTCACGCTGCCCGACGGCATCGCGGTCGCCCGCCCCGGCGAAACCATCGACCTCACGGTCGAATTGGGCCGCCCGGTTCCACTGGAGCCGGACCTCGGCTTCGCCATCCGCGAGGGCGGTCGGACCGTTGGCGCAGGCACCGTGCTGACCGTGGGCTAGCCCCAAGAGTGGGGCGCTGGGTAATTGCCCGGCGCCCCACTCGCTGGTGTCGCGCATGGGCATGACTGGTCACCTTCCATCGATGGGATCTGCTGGCTCTCCGCGTCACCAATACGTGTGTGGCAGCCCAATTCGCTTGGCTGCGAGTGCGTTGCGGGGGTTCAGGTTTCGGGTGGGTGCCCGCGGTGAGTACCCAGAGGAGGCCGGATGGGGCGCAATGGTCGGGTCGTGGCGTCGGGCGGTGGGTTGGTGAGGGCGGAGATCGGGTTAGTGTGCCTGGAGTTTTGCGATGCGGGCGCCTACGAGGAGGGCGGTTACTGCGACGATGCCGACCACTGTGATCAATCGGTCGATATCGATTGCTGGCTGCCAGTGCACCTTGCCGTCTTTGATGACGTAGGCGCCGACCGGTTTGGCGCCCATTCCGAAGCCGCCGCCGGATCCTTCCTGGCCTTCTTCATTGGTGCCGACTCCGCCGCCACCGCCACCGATGATCGCGGCTGCCGCGATCACGGTTGTGCCGTCGCGTTCGACAGGGTCGGCGAATACTCGCTTCGCCGTCATCGAATCCTTTGCGGTAGCGAGGACGTCTGTGACGTTCATGGCATTGCCTCCGTTGTGCTGTCGATCGGAATGGCCGAGCTGTCGGCCCTTAGTTCAGTTTCGACCGGTGCCGCCGGATGGGTGGAGGGCCGATGGCCCCGGGGCGATGGGTAGAACGGCACAGTCAGAATGGCCGAGCTTTCGGCCTTGGTTCAGTGTCGACCGCTGCCACCGGATGGGTGGAGGGCCGATGGACCCGGAGTGATGGGTAGAACGGCACAGTCGGACGGTTTCAGGGTTCGAGGTAGAGGCGTTCGCAGGGTAGGCGCGGCAGGCTGGTGGTGTCGGCGAGGTCGACGGTTACGGCGTCGGCGTAGTGCTGGGCTTGGTGTTCTTGGACGAAGAGCAGGGCGGCGGTGAGGCAGGCGACGTAGTCGAAGCGGGCGCCGTGCAGGAAGACGCTCAGGTGGACATCGGGCTCGGACGGCCGCGGAGATGTGTTGGCGCTCATGGTCGCTCGCTGCGGGCAAAGCTGTGGTGCGGTGGCAATCCGGCGCAGACGCGGATGGCGTCCAGCACCACGCGACCGGATGGCCGGAATGTGCAGTGGGGCGGTTCCACCCAGCGCCGGAACTCGACGCACTGGTCGGTGGGTGAGGGGAGTGCGATGGTGCCGCCGGTGCGCACCACCGAAACGTCGAGGCGGAACATCTCCGCGAACAGACGCACCTCGTCGGGCAGATCCGGCCGGATCAGATAGGTCCACCGGTTCGAGCGCGGATGTGACACGATCGGCCCGAGATCCGAATCCTGCTGTTGCATACGCACTTTGACCGCCTGCCCGAGATGCGCTGGCATGACGATGCCCCACACATGTTCGGCTTTCATTATGATCCGACCGAGGTGCGGCGGATCGATATGCGCGGGCAGATCGCACACCCGCCGATAGAAGTGGCAGCGGGACAGTGGAGTGTCCCCGAAAGCTACATGGTCCATCTTTGTTGAGACCCCTGCTCGCATCGGAGTGATTCGGTGCGCCCGGCCCCCGACAACCCATGACCGTCCCCGGGGCGGAAGTGAACTGCGCGAAGGGTTCTCGTTCCGTTCTCCCTGCTGGGCGCACGCTCAGCACACACCTGGGCACCATGGCGGGCAACCGATTCTGGGATACCCAAAACAAGACGGTCAAAAGCCCAGCGGTCAGCCCGTGTAATGCGAGAGACTTGCCCACAGCTAGCCGTCATCGAACCCAATGGCCACCGTGTCCAAACCCAGACGGAGCACACGCGATGCCCGAAATCGAATCCACCGTCCCCCGACGGCAACTCGGCCGGTACTTGCGAGACCTGCGCCTACAGTCCGGGATGACGATCGCCGAGGCCGCCGAGCTGATCGAGCGTGGCTCCAGCACCTTGCAACGACTGGAAAAAGGCACGGCTGATCGTATTCGCGTTCTCGATGTTGAGGCGCTGTGCCGGATATACGGAGCCGACGAGACCACAACCGCCGCACTCATCGGACTGGCGAAGCAAGCCAAGGTGAAGTCGTGGTGGCATGAGTTCGGTGATCTGATCCCTGAGAACTTCGACGTGTATATGGGATTGGAAGCGGCGGCACGTCGAATCACTTCGTACCAAGTCGAATTGGTTCCCGGCCTGCTCCAGACCCGGGACTACGCCCGTGCCCTCATCCAGCTCGGGGTACCCGACGAGACCGAGGCGGATCACGAACGCCGAGTCCAGATGCGAATGCAGCGACAGGTCCTGATCACTCGGAAATCACGACCAGCAGAGATCGACATCGTTCTGCACGAAACCGTGCTGCACCGTGTAATCGGTGACCGAAGAGTTATGACCGCTCAACTCAAACATCTTGCGAACGCTGGCACGCTGCCCAACGTGACTATCCGAATCCTGCCGTTTACGGCCGGAGTGCCGGGTGGAAAGCTCACCGGTCCATTCACAATCGTGAACTTCGGCACCAACGCCAAGGGGGCGCAGACTGAACCGACCGTGGTCTACGCTCCGAGCTTCACCGGCGACATGTACCTGGAAAAACCACATGACCTGCACCGGTACGATCAGGCGTATGAGGCAATCCAGCACGCCGCACTGGATGCCATGACTAGCAAGGACCTGCTTCGGCAGGTAGCGAGGGAGTTCGACCGTGAACGTTGACCTGTCCGGGGCAATGTGGTTCAAGAGCAGCCGTAGCGACGCCACCAAAGATTGCGTCGAGGTCGCGTTTCTCGAGGCGGGGCTGATTGGTGTCCGTGACTCCAAGAACCCGACCGGCCCGGCACTGGTGTTCACCCCCGGCGAGTGGGATGCGTTCACCGCTGGCGTGAACGATGGTGAGTTCGACCGGCCCTAGGTTCGATGAATGGCAGTCCGGCAAGTCGATTCGAGATTGCAAGGGAATATGCAGCGTGACCGACAAGTATGACGTTGACCTCTCGGGGGCGCGTTGGTTCACCAGTACCCGCACGTCCGGCGGCAAAGACTGTGTGGAGGTCGCGCATCTTGATGGGGGCATGGTCGGTGTGCGTGACTCCAAGAACCTCACCGGCCCGGCGCTGATCTTCACGCCGGGTGAGTGGGATGCATTCACCTCTGGGGTGAACGACGGCGAGTTCGACCGCCCTAGGTCCGACATTGGCAGTCCGGCGATACGAGATTGCAAGGAGTTTGAGCGTGAGCGTTGACTCGTACGGTGTGCGATGGTTCAAGAGCAGCCACAGTGGTGGTCAGACCGATTGCGTCGAGGTGACCTGGTTCGCGGGAGGACAAGTCGGCGTTCGTGATTCGAAGAACCCGACCGGTGCTGCTCTGATCTTCACCCCCGGTGAGTGGGATGCGTTCACCGCTGGTGTGAACGACGGCGAGTTCGAACGGCCTTAGGCTCGACAAAACGAGAGCCCGGCACTGCTAGTTCAGCGGTGCCGGGCTTTTGCTGTCTCCGGAAGGGACAACGCGTCCTTGCCTGGTCACACCTACTCGTAGTAGTGTCCAGACACGTGTCCATCACATGCGTGGACAGCTATCCCAGGAGGATTCCAATGACCCTGGTCAAGCCGGTGCGGGTGTCCGGAGGCGAGCACGAGCATGGGCATCTCGATGAATTTCGGGTCGATCCGCTGGCTTTGATGCGGCGGGTGCGGGCGGAATGCGGGGATGTGGGGGCGTTCGATCTCGCGGGGAAGCATGTGATTCTGCTGTCGGGTGCGCAGGCCAATGAATTCTTCTTCCGGTCCGGGGATGAGGATCTCGATCAGGCGGCGGCCTATCCGTTCATGAAGCCGATCTTCGGTGAGGGGGTGGTGTTCGACGCGAGTCCGGAGCGGCGCAAGGAGATGCTGCACAATCAGGCGCTGCGGGCCGAACAGATGCGCGGACATGCGGCCACCATCGGGCGCGAGGTCGAGCGGATGCTGGCGGGTTGGGGTGACGAGGGCGAGATCGATCTGCTCGACTTCTTCGCCGAGCTGACCATCTACACCTCCTCGGCGTGCTTGATCGGCAAGCGTTTTCGAGATGAACTCGACGAGCGGTTCGCGCACCTCTACCACGATCTGGAGCGCGGCACCGACGCGCTGGCCTATGTGGACCCGTACGCGCCGATCGAAAGCTTCCGCCGCCGCGATGAGGCGCGCCGCGAACTGGTCGAACTGGTGCAGGGCATCATGGACAACCGCGCCGCGAATCCGCCCGCGAACAAGGAAGATCGGGACATGCTCGATATCCTGATCTCGATCAAGGACGAGCGGGGGCAGCTGCGCTTCAGCGCCAGTGAGATCACCGGGATGTTCATCTCGATGATGTTCGCGGGCCATCACACCACCTCCGGCACGGCGGCCTGGTCGGTGATCGAATTGCTCAGGCATCCGGAGGAATTGCGCCGCGTTGTCGATGAACTCGATGAGCTCTACGCCGACGGTTCCGATATCAGTTTCGGTGCGCTGCGCCAGATTCCGAATCTGGAGGCGGTGGTCAAGGAGACGCTGCGACTGCATCCGCCGCTGATCATTCTGATGCGGGTGGCCCAGGGCGAATTCGAGGTGTGCGGCCATCGCATCGAGCCGGGTGATCTCGTCGCGGCGACACCGGCCATCTCCAACCGGATCCCGGAGGACTTCCCGAATCCGGACCAGTTCGATCCCGGGCGCTATATCGATCCGAATCAGGAAGATATCGTCAACCGCTGGACCTGGATTCCGTTCGGCGCCGGGCGGCATCGCTGTGTCGGAGCGGCATTCGCGCTCATGCAGCTCAAGGCCATTTTCTCGATACTGCTGCGGGACTGGGAATTCGAGATGGCCCAACCATCCGACAGCTACCGCAACGACCACAGCAAGATGGTGGTGCAGCTGCAGCAGCCGTGCGCGGTCCGCTACCGCAGGCGCCGAAAGCCCTAATTCCCGTCCAGACAACTCCCGCCGTATCGAGCCCTGGGGCCGGGGTCTATCGAACGTAGCCGAAGGGCGGTGGCGCAGGCGTATTCGACCGCCAGATGACTACGCTCGGCGGGCAGTCGGAGTGGGTAGCGGAGCCAAGCTATCTGGACGGGGGTGGAGAGCGGTTAGTTACGTGTGGGAGGGGAAAGGATTTGCGCCCCTTGGTGTTCCGGATGCACTTGTAGGGTGAAGGCATGATCACGCTCAAAAAGGAAGATGGTGCCGCGGATCTCAACGGCATCACCAAGCTGACGGTCGGGGTGAGTTGGGATCCGTCGGCGGGCACCAGTGGCGGTGCGATCGGCATATTGCGCCGCAAGCGCGGTGTGGATCTGGATCTGATCGCCATTCTCATGCAGGGCGCCGAGCCGGTGCGTTTCGCCGGTCTCGATTCCCTCGACCCGCTGGGCAATGGCTCGGTTCAGCACACCGGTGACGAGCAGACCGGCGCCGCCGCCGGCGACGACGAATCGGTGCACGTCACCTTCGCGAATGTGCCCGACGCCATCGACTCGATCATCTTCGTGGCGGCCGCATTCAAAAAGGGCTCCTCATTCGAGAAGGCCAACAACATCTCGTTCAAGATCTACGACGCGACCGGCGGCAGCGTCCAGCAGGTGGCCGACATCTGGCCGTCGCTGCTCGGTACGGATAACGCCAACGCGGTGGCCAGGGCATTCCGCAACGGTGCGAACTGGCAGCTCGAGGTGCTCAATCGCAAGGGCAAGATCAAGCAGGGCGATAAGCAGGCCCTGCTGCGCTTCGCCATGTCCTAGGCACGCAGCCCGGGCCGGAGCTCGGACGAGCTCCGGCCGCTATTGCCGGAGTTCGATCTAGAGAACGGATTCGACCGCGGTCACGATGGCCGCGTCATCGGGTGTGGTCCGCGGCCGGAACCGGCCGACCACCGCACCGTCACGATCGATCAGGAACTTCTCGAAGTTCCACTGGATATCACCGGCCGTGCCCTCGGCATCCGCGGTTTCCACCAGTGCGGCGTAGAGCGGGTGCCGCTCATCGCCATTGACATCGGTCTTTTCCAGCAGCGGAAAATCCACGCCATAGGTGGCCGAACAGAACTCCGCGATCTCCTCCGCGGTGCCCGGCTCCTGGCCCATGAACTGGTTGCACGGGACCCCGACCACGCTGAAGCCGCGCTCGCCATAGGTCTTGTGCAGCTCGACCAGTCCGGAGTATTGCGGCGTCAGCCCACACTTGGAGGCCACATTGACCAGCAGTACGGCCTTGTCGCCGACCAGTTCGCCCAGCGTGGCCGGGTCGCCGGAAAGGGTGCGTAGTGGAATGTTGCGGATATTCATTCGTATCGGACCTGCCAGTTCTTGATTCCGTTGATCCACCCCGATCGCAACCGTACCGGATCGGCGCTCTGGCTGATCTTGGGCATCGCATCGGCAATGGCATTGAACATCAGGTCGATCTCCAGCCGCGCCAGATTCGCCCCGACGCAGTAATGTGCGCCGGTGCCGCCGAATCCGACATGCGGATTCGGGTCGCGGAACACATCGAAGGTGAAGGGATTTTCGAAGGCGTCCTCATCGAAGTTGGCCGAGCTGTAGAAGATGCCCAGCCGCTGCCCCTGCTCGATCTGCTGCCCGCCGAGTTCGGTGTCCTCGGTCGCCGTGCGCTGGAAGGCATTGACCGGGGTGGCCCAGCGGACGATCTCATCGGGTGCGGTGCGCGGGCGCTGCTCCCGATACAGCTCCCACTGCTCCGGATGGTCCACGAAGGCCTTCATGCCGTGGGTGATGGCGTTGCGGGTGGTCTCATTGCCCGCGATGGCCAGCAGGATGACGAAGAAGCCGAACTCGTCCGAGCCGAGCGCCTCGCCGTCGACATCGGCATGCACCAACTGACTGACGATGTCATCGACCGGACAGGCGCGGCGCTGTTCGGCCATATTCCAGGCGTAGCCGAGGATTTCGGCGAAAGCGGTATTGGCGTCGCCGTACTCCGGATCGTCGTAGTTCAGCGTCTGATTGGACCAATCGAACAGCTTGTGCCGGTCGTCATTCGGCACGCCGAGCAGTTCCGCAATGGCCTGCAGCGGCAGTTCGCAGGCCACCTGCTCGACGAAGTCACCGCCGCCGGTTCGCTTGGCCTCGTGCACGATTCGCGCCGCGCGTTCGGTGAGTGCCGTCCGCAGGCCCGCCACCGCACGCGGTGTGAATCCCTTGGAGACGATCCGGCGGATCTTGGCATGTTTGGGCGCATCCATATTGACCAGCAGGGCGCCGGTGAGTTCGATCTGTTCCGGCGTGACATCGTCGGGCAGGCGAATGATGGCGCCCTTCTGCGCGGAGGAGTAGAGCTCCGGACTGCGCGAAATCTCCTTCACATCTTCGTGCTTGCTGACCACCCAGTACCCGCCGTCGCGGAAGCCGCCCGAGGTTTCATCCGGCTGCGCGCACCACCACACCGGCGCGGTGCGGCGCAGGGTCGCGAATTCCTCGACCGGCCTGCGGTTTTCCCACAGCGCCGGATCGGTGAAATCGAAGCCTGCCGGGAAAGCGGGCGCCGCCATGGCTACCTCCTGGGTGGAAATCGTTTCAGCGCAACCTGAGTCGGCGCATCAGTCGTAGCGTCGTCAGCGTTGTCTTCAGCTGCTTTTCGTACGGAAGTCCGGCCCGCGCCGCCATCACCTGGCGCTTCTGCACGCCGATATTCACGGTGTCGGTGTACTTGAGCAGGCCCTGATCGCCGTGCCTGGTGCCGACGCCGGACTGCTTCACGCCGCCCGACGGTGTGGATTTGGCGGCGTAGGTGGTCACGAAGCCGTCATTGATATTGATATTCCCGGCCTCGAGCTGGGCGCCGATTCGGTTGGCGCGGTCCAGGTCCCGGCCCCAGACGCTGGCATTCAAACCGTAGGCGGTGTCATTGGCGAGCCGGATGGCCTCCTGCTCGTCGGTGAACCGGTAGACGCTCACCACTGGGCCGAAGGTCTCCATGGTCGCGTGCTTCATCTCGGCGGTGACGTCGGTGAGCACGGTCGGCTCGTAGAACGCCGGGCCGATATCCGGTCGTGCCTTGCCGCCGGTCAGTACCTTCGCGCCCTTGGCGCGCGCGTCCTCGACATGTGCCGCGACCCGCTCCAAATGCTGCACCGATACCAGCGAACCGAATTCCGGTGTGTAGTCGTAGGCCGCGCCGATCTTGGCGTTCAATTCGTCGGCCGCCGTGACCAATCGGCGCACGAATTCGTCATAGAGCCGGTCCTGCACGTAGATCCGCTCGATATGCATGCAGGCCTGACCGGCATTCGCGAAGACCGCGAATGCCGCACCGGGAATGACCTCGTCGAGGTTCGCATCGTCCAGGACGATCATCGGGTTCTTGCCGCCGAGTTCGAGGCTGCAGCCGATCAGATTGCGGCCCGCGCCCTCGCCGACGACCCGCCCGGTCGCGGTCGAGCCGGTGAACATGACGAAGTCGGCATTATCGATCAACGACGGACCCACGTCAGGGCCCTCTCCGCAGACGACCTGGAAAAGCCCCTTCGGCAGCCCCGCCCGATAGAGCAGTTCCACCCCGAACAGCGCGCAGAGCGCGGTCTTGTTATCGGGCTTGAGCACGACGCCATTGCCCGCCATGAGCGCGGGCATCGAATCCGACAGCGCGATGGCGAACGGAAAATTCCACGGCGCAATGACCGCGACGACGCCCTTGGGACGGTGCTCCTCGGTCGAGGTGGTGATCAGCGGCACCGGACCGCCGCGCCGCTTGGGCTTCAGTACCCGGCGCGCGGTCTTGAGGTAGTGGCTGATGACCATCGGGACGTCACAGGACTCCTCGAAGGCCATTCGGCGGGTCTTACCGCAGCCGATCTGGATCAGGTCGGCAATGGTTTCGTGTTCGGCGAGGATCAGCTCGTGTGCGCGCTCGAATACCTGCAGGCGGCGCTGCAGTGGCCAGCTGGCCCATTCCTGCTGCGCCGCGCGGGCGGTCGCATAGGCGGCGGCGACGTCCTCAGGTGTCGACTGCGGTAGTGCGCCGATCACGGCACCGGTGTAGACCTCGACCATCGAATACGGGTCGGCGGTGCCGGAGGCCGCGACCATCGCGGTCAGCCTGCCGATCAGCTCCTCGGTGATCCGGGCGGGCAGCGCCGGTGCGGCATCCTTCTTGGCTTCTGTTGTGCTCATGCCTGCGCCTCGCTGACACTCGGCTCCGGCACGCGCACGGCGCGCTGGCACATGATTCGCTCACTTCGTTCGCTCATGGGACCTTCTTCGCGACGATGACGGATATTCTCGAATTAGAACACGTTCTCATTGCGGCTGCCAGGGTCTTCGCCGGTATGACCTGTATAAATGCGCGCCGGAACATGCTCAATCCGCCCGATGGTCCGGTATTCGGCCCGCCGCGAACTCCTTGGCCCAGCGGTAGTCGGGCTTACCGCTCGGGGCGCGCGTGACCGCCTCCGCGACCCAGATCTGCCGCGGCACCTTGTAGCCCGCGAGATGTGCGCGCACATGGCGCTCCAGCCCGGCGAAATCCACCGGTTCCGAGCCCACGATCGAGACGACCGCCGCCACCTGCTGACCCCAGCGCTCGTGCGGTACCCCGATCACCACCGCGTCATAGATGGCCTCGTGCGCCTTCACCACGCTCTCGACCTCTTCGACGTAGACCTTCTCGCCGCCGGTATTGACGACCATATTGCCGCGGCCGATCAGGGTCACCGAGCCGTCGGCCTCGACCCTGGCGCGATCATCGGTCACCACGATCCTGGCGCCGTCGACCGTTTTGAACAGCCGCTCGGTCTTGTCCGGATCCTTGTAGTAGCCGATCGGCACCGCACCGGCCTTGGCGAGCCAGCCTTCGGTACCCGGTGCGACCGGATGTCCGGTGTCATCGACGACGATCGCGCCCCGGCCGCTGCGCACCCGGGGACCGCGTCCGGGATTGTCATCTTTCTGCGCGAAACCGATACCGCCGAAACCGGTTTCGGAGGAGCCGATGGCATCGGAGACCACCGACGACGGAAACAGTTCCAGCAGTGTGTTCTTCACCGGCTGTGACAGCAGCGCGGCGCCGGAGGCGATGGCGACCAGGGAGCTGGCGTCCACCGGTGCCGCACGGTAGGCGTCGATCAGTGGGCGCGCCATGGCATCTCCGGTGATCACCATGATCTGCGGGCGGCGTTGTTCGACCACTTGCCACACCCGGTGCGCATCGAATTTCGGGTCGAAGATCACGGCATTGCCGGACCACAGGGCGGTGAACGTGGGCATCATTGCGGCGGCGTGGATGAGCGGCGGGAGTATGAACAAGGTGCCGGGTTCGCCCTGTGCGCCGACGCGGGACTGCTGGTATTCATCGGAAACCGGAATGCCGGTGAAGAAGTCGATGCCGCCGCCGAGGACGCGCCACATATCCTCCTGCCGCCACATGACGCCCTTCGGGCGACCGGTGGTGCCGCCGGTGTACATCATGAACAGGTCGTCCGGGCTGCGGTCGACGATGCGGCGGGTGGGGGAGCCCGAGAGCAGTGCCTGCTCATAGGACGCGGACAGCGCAGCCGGAGTGGTGGTGTGGATGGGGGTGGGTGGCTTGTCGTCGACGAGTAGGACATGGATCGCGGACGGCACATCGGTGAGTGCCTCCAGCGCCGCGTCGGCGTAGGTCTCATGGCACACCAGCACTTCGAGATCGGCATTGTCGTAGAGATAGCGCAGCTCATCGACGCGGTAGCGGTAGTTGATATTGATCGGGACGGCTCGTGCCTTGAAACAGGCGATGAGCGTGGTCATGGTCTCGATCCCGTTGTGCATCTGGAAACCCACATGGGTGCCGGGGCCGACGCCGATCGAGCCGAGATGATCGGCCAGCCGATTCGCGCGGGCGTCGAGTTCGGCATAGGTGACTGCGAGATCGCCCTCGATCAGTGCGGTGCGCTCCGGCATCGCGTCGACCGCATGCTCGAAGAGATCGGCGAAATTGTTGGACATGGCGATTCGCTCTCATCGAATGACGGTGAGCGGCAGCGGGATACCGCGGTCGGTGAAGGTGAAGGCGGCGCCGGTGCTGATCCGGGTGATGGCCACCTCGGTCGCTTCCTTGAACGGGGCCGCGGCGAGCGCTATTTCGGCGGTCCAGTGGTCTTCGTGGGCGGTAGTGGAGCGCACGTGGAAGCGCGGATTCACCCCGCGCACCATGGCCTCCAGGGGTGCGAGGTGATCGGGATCGAGCATCGATGGCCAGGTGCGATCGGTGCAGGCGTCGCTGTGTCGCGGTACCCGCAGTCGCACGGTCTCGTTGGTGCTCGATATGTCGATGCCGGTGTAGGACAGTGGGTTCCATGCCGGATGCAGTCGCAGGACCTCGGCGAGTGCGGCCGCATCGGCACCGAGTCCGAGTGCGGTGCGAATTCGCTCGGAGGTGAGTCCGGCGATGCCGGTGAATTGTTTGCGGCCGATATCCGTCGCGGCATCGGCGGCCCTGGCGCGCACGGCGGTCATGAACCCGATGGTGAGCAGATGGTGCTGTAGGCAGATCTCGTCGGCCATCCGCACCAGCGCGGATTTCGAGAAGTCGGCGAAGCGCAGATCGCTGAGCAGCGGACCCGCGTAATCGCTTGCGCCCGGATCGTCCTTGTCGATGGGGGACAGCTCCAGCAGCGCGGCTCGGGAGTTCACTACCACCTCGGCATTGGGTGGTCTCGGTGGCGGGATATGGGCCGGGTCGATGATGACCGTCCACGCGCACACCGGTTTTCGGCCGGCGGGGTGGCGCGGCGGCCGATGGATCGGCCGGACCTGCGCATGCGGATTGGTGGCGAGGGCGGTCGCGTCGAAGGTCGGATCCTCGATGTCGTGGCACATCGACACCACGAAGTCCTCGCCGAGCGGTTCCACATCCGCGAGCGCGCCGCAGTGATCGAGCCAGAACTCGCCGTGATCGCGATCGTCGACGCGGAAGCGGAAGTCCATGAACTGCGGCGGCGCGCCGATATCGAGCTGTAGGCCCTTGAAGATCGTCGGTACGTCATCGCCGTCGAAACCGAGTGCGGTGCGCATGCGGCGGGTGTAGACCGGACTGGCGAGCTGCCACTCCTCGATGGCGACCGCCGTCATGCCCTCGCGGCCGAATGCCGCAATGGAGTGCGCCATACCGGACCGATCGATCAGATGTCCGCACAGCAGCAGTTCGGGTACCAGCGTCGCCAGCTGGGCCCGCGATAGTCGCTCGAAGCTCGACATCACCACAGTGGAACCGGTGCTTCGCCGATCCGATACCAGCCCGCCAGCGGCTTTCCGGAGACCGAACGCTGGATGCGCTTGTGCATTCCGGGTGTCAGTGCGTTGTTCTGGATCATCTCCATGAACAGCTGCGAGACATTGCCGAAGTCGAAAAAGTCACGCTGCCAGGACCATTGGTAGTTGCCGCCGTAGCGGAACCAGCTGCCGCCGATGCCCTCGGGACTGTAGTTGCGCCCGTCCGGGCGCTTGTTATCGCTGACCTGTTTCCAGAAGCCGATGACATCGCCGCTGCGCTCATCGACAACGAATTGCTGATACGGATACGACCAGCCCTCCAGCCCCTCCATCTCCTGACCGAGTGCGAGTTCCCGGATCTCCGCCCGGCCGACCGCCATGAATTCCTGCGTGGGACCGTAATTCCAGCCGTAGGTGGCGTCCTCGGTATACATCTCGGCGAGCGGCTTCCAGTCGCCCTTTTCCTCGCAGCGCTGGTTCTCCAGGATCCAGCGCCGGACCATCTCATCGAGTTCGGCGCGGTCGAAATCTGGCATTACCGTGTTCCTTTCGCCGGTTCGTCCTCGCGGATCGACAACGCCTGGGTGGGGCAGTAACGGACGGCGCGTTCGATATCCGCGCGTGCGTCGGGACCCGGTGTCGGATCCAGGATTTCGACCTTGCCGCGCTTGGGCACGGTGAAGACCGATGGCGCTTCGTCCTGGCAGACGGCGTGGCCCTGGCACAGATCCAGATCGACGACGATCCTCATTGTCGGCTCCTGTCCTGATCATTCGAATCCGATAGCGGCCGCAGCGGTGCCTCGGGCTGGACCTCGATCAGCACCAGATGTGCACCGCGCGGGGCCGAGACGACGGCGATCACCGCGGCGGCCAGGTCGGTGGCGCGCAGCATGTACGGGTGGCGGGCGAATCCCCAGGTCTTCCAGGCATCGAGCATCGGGCCGACCACCTCGGGGGTGGAATTCATGCCCATACCGGTCAGTGTCGGACCCGGCCGCACCAGCGAGGCGCGAACTCCGGTGCCCTCCAGCTCCATTCGCATCTGCTGGACCATTGCCTCCAGCCCGGCCTTGGCCGCACTGTAGGCACCGGTCCGCGGGCGCGGCTCCTCGGCGCAGTCGGAGCTGATCAGCACGAAATCGCCGCGCTGCCTGCGGATCATGTCCGGCAGCACGCGGTGCACCAGCCGTTGCGCGCCCACCAGATGCACCTGCACCTGCTGCAGGAACCGCTCCGGTGCCATCTCGTGCACCGGTGCGAATTCGATATCGCCCGCGCCGGAGACCAGGATCTCGGTGGGGCCGAGAGCATCCTCGGCCGCGCTCACGAAGGCGTCGATGGATGCCGCGTCGGTGACATCGAGCTGATGGGCGAAGGCTTCGCCGCCATTGGCGCGGATCTTGGTGGCCAGCGCCTCGCACTGATCAACCCGACGCGCGCCCAGTGCCACCGGGTGCCCGAGTTCGGCGAGCGCTTCCGCCGTGGCGGCGCCGATTCCGGAGGAGGCTCCGGCCACGATCGCCGGTCGGCGCGGGGGATTGGGTTCGAAGCGTGGCATTCAGCTGGCCTCCACAACGATGGGGAGTTTGGCGAAACCACGGACATTGGTCGAGTGCACCCGCACGATTCCCGAATCCTCGACCTCGTAGGACCGCACCCGCGAGACGAATTCGTGCAGTGCGACACCGGCCTCCAGCCGGGCCAGATGCGCGCCGAGGCAGAAGTGCACGCCCGCACCGAAACTGGCCAGTCCGCCCTTGTCGGCACGTCCGATGCGGTAGTTGTCGCCGTCGGCGAATACCTCCGGATCCCGGTTGGCCGAACCGATCAGCAGGAGCACCTTCGCACCGGTCGGAATGGTCTGGCCGTACTGGTCGATATCCACCGCGGCGCATCGCGCGACGAGCTGGCTGGATGTGTCGTAGCGCAGTGTCTCCTCGACCCAGTCGGTGACCAGCTCGGGCTCCGTGACGACCTTGGCGTATTCACCCGGATGCCGCGCGCTCCAGTACAGCGCGTTGCCGAGGAGTTTCGTGGTGGTCTCATTACCGGCCACCACCATCAGGAACATGAAGCCGATGATCTCCTCATCGGTCAGGGTGTCGCCGTCTATTTCGGCATCCAGCAGTGCCGAGGTGAGATCCGCTGTGCGCGAGCGCCTGCGCTCGGCGACCATCTCGGCGTAGTAGGTGATGAGGGTGATCGATGCCCGCGCGGCGGCCATCGGGACATCGAGGACGCCGTCCTCGCGATGCACCACCAGATCGGCCAGCCTGCGGATCTCCGCGCGGTCGGCCTCGGGCACGCCAATCAGTTCGGAGATGACATCCATCGGGAGTTTGCCGGCGACCTCATCGATCCAGTCGAACGATCCGGTCGCGAGGGCCGGTTCGAGATAGGACCGCGTCAGCTCCCTGATCCGGTCTTCCATCTCGGCCACCCGCTTGGGGGTGAAGCCCTTGTAGACGAGTCGGCGCATGCGCAGATGCCGCGGATCGTCCATGGCGAGAAACGACATCACCCGGTGTGCGTGCGGTCCCCAGGCCGCCGGATCCAGCGAGACACCGTTGGCGCTGGACAGTCGGAGATTGTCGCGGAAGCCCGCGGTCACATCCGCGTGCCGGGACAGCGCCCAGAAATCCAGGTCGGCGTTGTAGTAGAGCGGCGCCTCGGTGCGCAGCCGCGCGTAGGTCGGGTACGGGTCCTCGTGGAACGCGTAGTCGTAGGGGTCGAAGGTCAGCGGCTCTCGTGCGGCGGCCGTCATCGCGGCAACCCGGAATTCGAGAACCAGTTCTCATCGGTGACCGATGCCGCGTCCTCGACGGGAGACACATAGCTGGACATGTGTCTGGACGGTACCACCAGGTTGGCCGAATCGACAGTGGTTTCGCAGAACAATCTGCCTTCGTCGCGGTCGGCCGATGGGTTCGGCTCGGTTGATGGATGGTTGCTGAAGTCGGCGCTGCACGGCCGACTTCGGAGCGCTGTTTTGGAACGAGTTCTTGCACCGGATCGGCAGGCGGGACTATATTCCGTACACCTGTCCAGACAGCATCGGAGCATCATGAGGGAAGCATCGGCCAGCGATTCGACGAGGGGTGGTGGTCGGGCGACGGGTGCGAGCGGTCTGCTGCCCGCCGACGGTTCGCGCCTGCTGATCGGCGGCAAACTGGTCGGCGGCGGCGATGGCGTCTTCGCGACGGTGAATCCGGCGACGGAGGAGGTCATCGGTCCGGCCGCGAATGCGAACGGCGCGGATATGGACGCGGCCATCGGGGCCGCGCGCACCGCATTCGACGACACCGACTGGTCCCGGGATCACGCCTTCCGTGCTCGCTGCCTCGAGCAGTTGCGCACCGCGCTGCAGGCCAATATCGATGAGCTGCGCGAGATCACCATCGCCGAGGCGGGCGCACCGACCATGTTGACCAGGGGGCCACAGCTGGAAGGTCCGGTCGCGGATCTGTCCTTTGCCGCATCGCTGGCCGAAACCTACAGCTGGGAAACCGATCTCGGCACCGCGACACCCATGGGTATCGCGAGCCGTCGGGTACTGCGCCGCGAGCCCATCGGTGTGGTCGGTGCCATCACACCGTGGAACTTCCCGCACCAGATCAATTTCGCCAAGCTCGGTCCCGCGCTGGCGGCCGGAAATACCGTGGTGCTCAAGCCCGCACCGGATACCCCGTGGTGCGCGGCGGCCGTCGGCGCCGTCATTGCCGAGCAGACCGATATCCCGCCCGGTGTGGTCAATATCGTGACCTCCACCGATCACGGCCTCGGCGCGCAGCTCACCGCGGATCCGCGGGTCGATATGGTCAGCTTCACCGGCTCGACGCACACCGGCAAGGCGGTAATGACCGGCGCGGCAACGACATTGAAGAAGGCGTTCCTCGAACTCGGCGGTAAATCGGCGTTCATCGTGCTCGACGACGCGAATATCGCGGGGGCCTGTGCGGTGGCGGCGTTTTCGGTGGCCGTGCACGCGGGGCAGGGGTGTGCGCTGACCACCCGGCTGCTGGTGCCGCGCTCGGTATATGACGAGGCAGTCCAGGCCGCCGCGGGCACACTGTCCGGCATTGTGCCCGGTGATCCGGCCGATGCGGGCACCATCTGCGGACCGCTGATCTCCGAACGGCAGCGGGCCAGGGTCGAGCGGTATCTCGATATCGCGCGCGCCGAGGGTGGACGGATCGTGGTCGGCGGCGGCCGCCCGGCTGGCCGCGAGCGCGGCTACTTCGTCGAACCGACATTGATCGCGGATGTGCCGAATACCGCGACGGTCGCCCGCGAGGAAATCTTCGGACCCGTACTGGTGGTGATCCCCTACGACGGTGACGACGACGCGATCCGGATCGCCAACGATTCCCCGTACGGGCTCTCCGGGGCGGTGTGGGGCACCGATCCGGACCGAATTCGGCACGTCACCAATGGTGTTCGCACCGGCACGCTGAGCGTCAACGGCGGTGTCTGGTATTCGGCGGACGCACCGTTCGGCGGCTACAAGCAATCCGGGATCGGCCGCGAAATGGGCGTCGCCGGATTCGAGGAATACCTGGAAACCAAACTCATCGCCACCGCCGGATAGACCGAGTGCAGCCGCAGAGGAGCTGATTTCATGACCCGCTTTTCGGGAAGGACCGCGATCGTCACCGGCGCTGCCCAAGGCATCGGCGCCGCATATGCCAAGGCATTGGCCCATGAGGGCGCGAATGTCGTTGTCGCCGATCTGAATACCGAGCGCGGCAAGGAGGTGGCGGCGCAGATCACCGCCGCGGGCGATACCGCCATCTTCGGCGAGGTCGACGTCGCCGATCCGGAATCGGCGACCGCGCTGGCCGAATTGACCGTCCGCGAATTCGGTGCGATCGACCATCTGGTGAACAATGCCGCCATCTACGGCGAGATGAAGCTCAACCTGCTGCTCACCGTGCCATGGGACTACTACAAGAAGTTCATGAGCGTGAATATGGACGGTGCGCTGAATATGACCCGTGCGGTGTGGCAGCACATGGTCAAGGCGGGCGGCGGGTCGATTGTCAACCAATCCTCCACCGCCGCATGGACATACTCCAGTTTCTACGGATTGGCCAAGGTCGGCATCAATGGCCTGACCCAGCAGCTCGCATTCGAACTGGGCGGTTCCAAGATCCGCATCAATGCCATCGCGCCCGGCCCCATCGACACCGAAGCCACCAAGAATGTGACGCCGAGCGTCATAGTCGAGGATATGGTGAAACGCTTGCCGCTCAAGCGGATGGGTACACCGGAGGATCTGATCGGCGCCTGCCTTTATCTGCTCTCCGACGAGGCGAGCTGGGTCACCGGGCAGATCTTCAATATCGACGGCGGACAAGTCTTCCGGTCATGAGCGAGCGAAGAATAGGCACAGCCGACATGTCGGTCGGGTTCATCGGTTTGGGCAATATGGGCGCACCGATGGCCCGAAGTCTGCTGGCCTGGCCCGGCGGGCTCACCGTCTGCGATATGCGCCCCGATGCGGTGCAGCCGTTTACCGAGGCCGGTGCGGCCGCGGCGGTTTCGGCCGCGGAGATCGCCGAGAAGGCGGCCGTCATCTCGGTCACCGTGCTGAACGACGAGCAGGTTCGTGCGGTCGTGACCGGACCCGACGGCCTGCTGCGCACGGCCGCGCCGGGCACGGTGGTCGCCGTGCACTCCACCATCAGCGACCGGACCGCCGAGGAACTGGCGGGCGAATGTGCCGAGCACGGTGTCGAATTGGTGGACGCGCCGGTGAGCGGCGGTGCGCCGGGGGCCGCGCGCGGCAAACTCGCGGTCATGGTCGGCGGCACCGATACCGCCTTCGAGCGGGTGCGCGGGCCCTTCGGATATTTCGCCGATCTGGTCGTACACGCCGGACCGGTAGGTGCTGGCACTCGGATGAAGTTGGCGCGCAACCTCGTGCACTTCATCGCATTCACCGCCGCTACCGAGGCGCAGCGGCTGGCCGAGGCGGCGAATATCGATATCACCGTGCTCGGCAAGGTCGTTCGGCACTCCGACGCCGTGACCGGCGGCCCCGGCGCCATCATGCTGCGCGATCGCACCGCACCGATCGAACCGAATGATTTCTGGCTGCCGATTCTGAGCCATGTGCGCGATCTCGGCGAAAAGGACCTCGGCCTGGCCCTGGAACTCGGCGCGCGGCTCGGTGTCGAGCTGCCGCTGGCCGAACTGGCGCTCGACCGCCTCGGGCCCGGGCTCGGCGTACCACGCGAAAGGGAGAGCAATGAGTGAAGCATCGCGTAGCGATTCGATGAGGGGTGGTGACAACGGATCTGCCGATACCGTGCGCCAGCGCGGGCTGGCCAAAATGGCCGAGGTCTACGGCACCGAATTCCAGAACTATCCCGGCGATCACTTCGCCATGACGGCCGACCATCTCTTCGCCGAGATCTGGTCGCGTCCCGGACTCAGCATCCGCGATCGCCGCCTGATCCTGCTCGGCGCGCTCACCGCCCAGGGGCTGATGGATACGGCGGGCATCCAGATCGGCGCGGCACTGCGCAACAAAGAGCTGACCGAGGCGCAATTGCACGAGATCGCGCTGTTCCTCTGTTACTACGTCGGCTGGCCCAGTGGCACCAAACTCGACCTGCTGGTGGGAACGATTGTCGCCCAACAGAAAAAGGCCGCGCGCAAGCAGGCCGAAGCGGAGGGGGAGTCCGAATCATCTGTGTTGTCCGAAGACCGGACACCATCCGGGGACGCGGTGCAGTCTGATGCAGTCCCCTCCGAGTAGAGCAGTAAGGAACGCGAAATATGTCTGATGCCGCAAAGATTCGGCCGCTGCGGGCCAGCGCGATCACCGCATGGGATTTCGAGGCCGATGTCGTCATTGCCGGATACGGTATCGCCGGAGTCTGTGCCGCCATCGAGGCCGCGCGTGCGGGCGCCGACGTGCTGATCCTGGAACGCACCGGCGGCTGGGGCGGTGCGGCGGCGATGGCGGGCGGATTCATCTACCTCGGCGGCGGCACGCCCCTGCAGCGCGCGCTCGGCTTCGAGGACACGCCGGAGAATATGGAGACGTTCCTGCAGGCCGCACTCGGGCCGGGACAGGACACGGCCAAGATCGCGGACTACTGCCAGAACAGTGTCGAGCACTACAACTGGCTGGTCTCCTGCGGTGTGCCGTTCAAGGAGGCGTTCTGGGGTGAACCCGGCTGGGAGCCGCCGCACGACGAGGGGCTGATGTACTCCGGCGGCGAGAATGCCGCGCCGTTCAACGCCATCGCGAAACCCGCTCCGCGCGGGCATGTTCCGCAGATGGCCGATAAGCAGATCGGTGCCAAGAGCGGCGGCTACATGCTGATGAAGCCGCTCGCCGAGACGGCCGAAAGCCTCGGCGTCCGTGTCGAATACGACACCAGGATCCGGCGGCTGGTCGTCGATGACACCGATCGCGTGGTCGGGCTCGTCGCGACACACTTCGGCAAGGAGGTCGCGATCCGCGCCGAGCGCGGGGTCGTGCTCGCCACCGGCAGCTTCGCCTATCACAAGCAGATGATCGAGACCTATGCGCCGCGGCTGATCGGACGCCCCGCCGCCGCCATCGAGGAACACGACGGCATCGGCATCCTGGTCGCCCAGGCGCTCGGTGCGGAACTGGCGCATATGGATGCCACCGAGGTGGCGTTCTTCGGCGATCCGCAGATGTTGGCGCGCGGCATTCTGGTCAACGGCCGCGGCCAGCGCTATATCCCGGAGGACACCTATCCGGGGCGGATCGGGCAGGCGACGCTGATCCAGCAGGAGAATCAGGCATATCTGGTCATCGACGAGCAGGCGCTCGAGGCCGCGCTGGCGACCGTCACATCGACGCCGTTCTTCCGGCAGCCGCCGACCTGGGCGGCGGAGACGGTCGCGGAGTTGGAATCCGATATGGGCCTGCCGGCGCGGGCGCTGCAGGGCACCGTTGACTGCTACAACCTGCACGCCGCCGATGGCAAGGATCCATTGCTGGGTAAGAAGCCGGAGTGGGTCAAGCCGATCGGCACCCCGCTCGCGGCCTTCGATATGCGGGGATTCACCGCGGGTTTCACCCTCGGCGGATTGCGTACCGACCTCGATTCCCGGGTACTGCACGTCTCGGGTGAACCGATTCCCGGCCTGTTCGCCGCGGGCCGCTGCACCTCCGGACTGTGTGCCGGTGGCTACGTCAGCGGTGCGTCCCTCGGCGATGGCAGCTTCTATGGCCGACGTGCCGGTCGCGCGGCCGCAAAGTAGGATCTAGACACATGTCCGAAGGCGAGTCCATCATCCTGGAGGCGACCCGGCGTCGCCTCACCGAGAAGCAGGCCGACACCGTCGACAAGCTCACCAGGGCGGCCGTGGAAGTGCTTGCGCGCGAAGGCTTCGCGGGGATGACTATACGCATGGTCGCCGCGGCGGCCGGTGTCGGCACCGCCACGGCATACACCTACTTCTCGTCGAAGGAACACCTCGTCGCGGAGATCTTCTGGCGCCGCTTGTTCGCCAATTCGGCTCCGGTGAGCGACGATCCGGACCCCACCGTCCGGGTCGTCGCCGAACTCCGCAATATCGCCATGCTCGTCGCCGACGAACAGGAACTCTCCGGTGCGGTGACCAGCGCCCTGCTCGGCCGCGATCCGGATGTGGCCCATCTGCGGGCGCGGATCGGGATGGAGATCCGCAAACGCCTGATGCGCGCGCTCGGCCCCGATGCCGATCCGGACGTGATCGAATCCCTGGAACTCGTCTACGCGGGTGCGCTGGTCCGCGCTGGCATGGGCTATGCCTCCTACTCCGAAATCGCCGACCGCATCGAGAAGTCGGCGCTGCTCATCCTGAAGTAGTGCATTTACCCGAGAGGTAATCGACTTCATGATCGGGAAGCCGCAATGATGGTAGGGCACCTGATGATTGGAGAAACCGATGCCCTACTTCGAATCGCATGACGGCACCACCCTGCACTACCAGGACTGGGGTTCCGGGCAACCGGTGCTGTTCATGGCCGGTGGCTGGTTGAGCAGCAGTTCGTGGGAGCTGCAGATGCTGCCGCTGTCCAAGCAGGGGCTGCGGTGCCTGTCCTACGACCGGCGCGGACACGGCAAGTCGGACTGGGTCGGGCACGGCTACGACTATGACACCCTGGCCGAGGATCTGGCCGCCTTCCTGGAACATCTCGATCTGCGCGAGGTAACGGTGGTCGCGCACTCGATGGCGGGCGGTGAGCTCATCCGGTACCTGACCCGGCACGGCAGCGACCGGATCACCCGGATCGCGCTGGTCTCGGTGACCATGCCGTACTTCGCGCAGGCAGAGGACAACCCGAACGGTGTGCCGCAGGCCATCTTCGATGCGGTGGGCGCGGCCCGCGCCGCCGACCGGCCGCTGTGGATGGAGCAGAACGCCCAGGCGTTCTTCGCAACGCATCTGGGCAACCAGGTGTCCTCCGCGCGGATCGCGTGGATGGTCCAGAAGTGCATGGACTGCTCGCTGCTGGCGGCGGACGAGATCATGAATACGATCTACACCTCCGACTTCCGCGACGAGTTGCGCGCGATCACCGTGCCCACGTTGGTAATTCACGGCGATGCCGACGCCTCCGCGCCGATCGAGCTGTGCGGGCGGGTGATCAAGGAGCTGATTCCGAGCAATACCTACAAGGAATACCCGGCCACCGGGCACGGCATCATGATCTCGCATGCCGAGCAGCTCAACGCCGACATCTTGGAGTTCATCAAAGCGTGAGCTCACCGACGGTAACGGCGGATTCTGTCGGACCTCGCCGCTACCGTACGCCCATGGCGTTCGCACTCCCTATCACCGTCTCGCCCGAGGACATCGATGGCAACGGCCATATGAATATGGCCGTCTACCTGCAGTACGCGGAACGCGCTCGCTGGGCCTGCCTGCAAGCGGGCGGCTTGACGCAGGAGCGGCTACAGGCCGCGGGGGTCGGCCCGATCGCGCTGCAGGTGACGCTCACCTTCAAGCAGGAGTTGTTCGTCGGCGACGAAGTCACGGTCACTTGCGATTTCGTGTGGGACGGCAAGACCCACCAGACCATTCAGGAAATCCGCAAGACCGATGGCACGGTGTCGGCGGAGATCGTCGGTGTCGGCGGTCTGCTCGATCTGACCGAACGGCGGTTGGTGCCGGACGCGGCGCGCTACTTCCGCGACCTGGCGGCAGATCCGATGGTCTTCGGCCTCGATCGGGGGGAGTAGTTCTCAGGGTTCATTGAGACCTCGAGAGTTGGGGGAGGCCCCTGATGGCGCGGGCACGCAATGGCAGACAGACTGGAACCCATGACTTCGCACGCCCTAGGTGCCGACCTCGAGAAATCGGCTACCGCCACTGAGGTGGCGGCCCGCGCCATCGACCTGGTCAAGGTCTACGGATCCGGAGATACACAGGTCAGGGCACTGGATGGAGTATCGGCCGAATTCGCGAAGGGGGAGTTCACCGCGATCATGGGGCCCTCCGGATCGGGTAAGTCGACCCTGATGCACTGCCTGGCGGGTCTGGACAGCTCGACCACCGGAACCGTGCGGATCGGCGATACCGATCTGGCCGGGCTCTCGGATAAGCAGATGACCCGGCTGCGGCGCGACCGCATCGGCTTCGTCTTCCAGGCGTTCAACCTGGTTCCGACGCTGACCGCGCAGGAGAACATCACCTTGCCGCTGGATATCGCCGGACGCAAGCCCGACCAGGACTGGCTGGACACGGTGATCAAGCGGCTGGGGCTGACCGACCGGCTCACCCACCGCCCGAGCGAACTCTCCGGCGGACAGCAGCAGCGGGTGGCCTGTGCGCGAGCGCTGGCCGGGAAGCCGGAGATCATCTTCGGCGATGAGCCGACCGGCAACCTCGACTCCCGCGCCTCGGAGGAGGTGCTCAATATCCTGCGCGCGGCGGTGGACGAATTCGGGCAGACGGTCGTCATCGTCACGCACGAGCCGCATGCCGCGGGATATGCCGACCGGGTGGTGTTCCTCGCCGACGGCCGCATCGTCGACGAACTGCGCGATCCGACCGCCGAATCGGTGCTCGACAAGATGAAGTCGCTGGAGCAGGCGTAATGAGTGGCAAACCGATGCGCAAGGTGGTCTTGCGCAATCTCGCCGCGCACAAGGTGCGACTGGCGCTGACCCTGCTCTCGGTGGTACTCGGAACCGCCTTCATCGCGGGCTCATTCGTCTTCACCGACACCCTGCAGCGCACCTTCGACGGCATTTTCGCCAATCAGGCCAAGGGCGTCGATGTGCGGGTGAGCCCGCAAAAGCAACAGGCCCAGGGCATTCCGCTGGGCGTTGTCGACGATATCGCGAAGATGGACGGGGTGCGGGCGGTCGCACCGAGCGTCAACGGCCCGCTGGTGCTGCTCTATCCGGACGGCAAGAAAGCCGTACAGACCGGTGGCGCACCGACTTTCGGTCAGTCCTATATCCCACCGGATAAAGCGGTCGCCGAACCGGACAAGTTCGTGCAGGGCGTGCCACCTACCCACGAAGGCGAGATCGCGCTCAATACCGGCGGCGCGGATCGGGCCGGTCTGCATGTCGGGGACAAGACCAAGGTGCTGATCCCCTCGCACGGCGGTCCGATCGATGTCACCCTTACCGGCATCTACGAAGTCTCCTCGGATACCGGCGGATTCATCGGCGTGCTGTTCGACGACGCGCAGGCGCGCAAGCTGTTCACCGACGGCTCGCATGTCGCCTACGTCGATATCGCGGCCACCGGTATGCCCGGCGACGAACTGCGCGACAAGATCGCTAATGTACTGCCGGATTACAAGGTGCAGAACGGCGATCAGGTGCGCGCCGATCTGAAGAAGGAAGTCTCCAACGCCCTGAACTTCATCAACTACTTCCTGCTCGCCTTCGGCGCGATCGCGCTGATCGTCGGCACCTTCATCATCTACAACACCTTCTCGATGATCGTGGCCCAGCGGTTGCGCGAGCTGGCCCTGCTGCGCGCGGTGGGCGCCAGCCGACAACAGGTCGGCACCTCGGTGGTCGCCGAGGCCTTTGTCATCGGATTGATCGGCAGCGCAATCGGTTTGGCGTGCGGCATCGGTCTGGCCTTCGGGCTCTCGGCCCTGCTCAACGCATTCGATCTCGGATTGCCGACCGGTTCGCTCACCGTGCTGCCGCGCACCGTGGGCGTCGGACTGCTGGTCGGGCTGCTGGTGACGGTGGTCAGCGCCTATGCGCCCGCCCGCCGCGCCGCCAAGATTCCGCCGGTGGAGGCCATGCGCGAGGAATTCGCCTCGGCCGGGGAGTCGCTGCGGGTCCGGACCGGGATCGGCATCCTGCTCGCCATTGCCGGTGCGGTGCTTGTCGTGCTCGGCGCGCAGAAGACCGGCGGCCACGCCGCTCTGACGGTCGGGATCGGCGCGCTCGGCTTGATCTTCGCGGTGCTGCTCGCCGCACCCGCGCTGTCGCGGCCGGTGGTCGGCGTGCTCGGTACGCTGCTGCGGCCCTTCGGTCCGATCGGGCGGATGTCGCGCAATAATGCCGCGCGCAATCCGCGCCGGACCGCGGCAACGGCCTTCGCGCTCACCCTCGGTCTGATGCTGGTGACCGCGATCGGCATGCTGGGCGCGTCGGCGAAGGCGAGCGTCGGCGTACTCGTCGACAAGGGTGTGAAGGCCGACTATGTGCTGTCCGGGCCGCAGATGATCGGTGTGCCGCTCGGTGCCGGTGATGCGGTGCGCAAATCGGTGCCCGGCGTTGCCGAGGTGGTCGGGCTGCGCGGCGCCGCCTTCAAGATCGGCGATGACCAGATCGGCGGCACCGAATTCGATGGCGCGCCCGACAGTGTCCTGAACTACGACATGATCAAGGGCACCAGCACGCTGGGCGATCACGATGTCATGGTGTCGCAGGACGAGGCCGATAAACGCGGCTGGAAGGTCGGCGACCAGGTCACCGTGACCAGCCTCGGGTTCAAGAAGCTTTCGGTCAAGGTGGTCGGTGTCTACAAGAAGACGCCGCTGCTCGGCCAGATGGTGGTGTCGCCGGTCATGTACGACGAGGTGATGCCGGTCAACTTCCGGACCAACCTGCTCATGTTCGTCAAGGCGAAGCCGGGCGCCGATCTGCCCCAGATGCGCACCGACCTGGAGAACGCCACCGAGCAGTTCGTGGTGGTCCAGGTGCTGGACCGGGAGGAGTTCAAGGGCGCGCAGGGCAAGCAGATCAATACGCTGCTGGCCATCCTCTACGGACTGCTGGCCCTGGCGGTGGTGATCGCCATTCTCGGCATCGTCAATACCCTGGCGCTGTCGGTGGTTGAGCGGCGCCGGGAGATCGGCATGCTCCGCGCGGTCGGTATGCAGCGGGCGCAGGTCCGCCGGACCATCTATCTGGAATCCATGCTGATCGCGGTGTTCGGCGCGATCGTCGGGATGCTGCTCGGTCTCGGTCTCGGTGTCGGCTTCCTACGCACGCTGCGTGACCTGGGCCTCGATGAGATCGCGATTCCGTGGAACCAGCTGGTGCTGGTGCTGATCAGCTCGGCCGTGGTCGGTGTGCTCGCCGCGCTGTGGCCCGGTATCCGGGCCGCCCGGACGCCACCGCTGGCCGCCATCGCGGATCTGTAGGACTATCTGGGGAAATAGCGGGCCAACCACTCCGCCGTCGGCGCACCGTATGCGTCGTTCGGCGGGGTGGGTCCGAATTCGACACAGAAGTCGGCGGCCAGGCGCTCGATGACCGGACCGGCGTCGAGCGCGGTCCGCCACTCGCGCGGGATAGCGCGGCGGCCGTAGCGGGCGCCGAGGATGCTGCCGCAGATGGCCCCGGTGGAGTCGCTGTCGCCGGAATGGTTGACCGCGAACAAGAGTCCGTTGCGGACGATCTGTTCCGGTGTGCCACCGGCCTTTTCGGCGCAGAGCGCGGCGAATACGCCGATGGCCAGGGCTTCCGGGCCGATCCACCCGTGTCCGAGGTCGTTCGTATCCTCTGGCGGTGGCATTCGGCCGTCCACTCGTGCGGCCAGTTCGATGGCGGCCGCGAGGGCGGTCGATGTCTCGGCATGCGCGTCGTACCTGGTGAGTTCGGTACGGGCCAGGTCAAGTGCGACACCGAGGTCGGCGCCATGCGACAGCCCGGCGATGATCGCGGCCATGGTGCCAGCGGGCAGCCAGCCGCTCGGGTTGCCGTGGGTGAGTGCCGCCGCGTCACAGCCCAATTCGAAGATCTGCTGGATGGTCATGCGTCGGTCCAGCCCGCACGGGGCGGCGCGAACGACGGCCGAGCAGCCCTTGGAGTCGTTGATGGGTGCGGTTCTGGTGCCGAGCGGTGCGCCTGGTTGCCGCTGTGCGGCCACCCGTTGCAGCGCGGTGACCGCGGCGTGGGTGGTGCCGCGATGGCCCAACAGTTCCGGATACGACGACAGCACGCTCTGCGGAGTGTGGGGCTGCGGCGGGATGGTTACGCCTTGGTGCTGCAGCCACACCAGATAGCCCATCTGCATCAGCCCGACGGTGGCGCCGCCGATGCCTTTCGCGCGACCCTGCATCGAGCCCTTGATCAGGGCTTCTGCCGAGAACAGGGTCAGCTGTGTCTCGTCGGAGATGCGTCCTTGGAAGGTGTCCGGTGTGCCGGTCACACCGCGCGGGCCGTAACGCAGCCGAATGTGACGCAGGAGCATGTCCTCCACAGGTGCGCCCAGTGCGTCGCCGATGGCACCACCGAGTAGGCAGCCGTGGACGATATCTTCCTGGGCGAGTGTGGGTTTCGGTGATGATGCCGGGGCCGTGCTCGGACGAGGTGTAAGCGCGCGCACCGCGGCGTCGGCGAATTCGGTGCACGAGGCGTAGCGGTCCTGTGGGTCCTTCGCCAATGCCTTGGTCATGACCGCAGCCAAACCCGCTGGTAGATCGGGGCGTTCGGCGATCAGTGACGGTGGTGGCGACTGGATATGCCCGAGCATCACCACTGCCGCGTTGGTCGAATCGAACGGAGCGTGGCCGGTGAGTAATCGAAACAGGGTGCAGGCCAGGGAATATTGGTCGGTCCGGTGATCGAGGTTCGCGCCGGTCAGCTGCTCCGGTGACGCGTACGCCAGGGTCGCGGTCAGGGTGCCGGTGCGGGTCAGTTGGCCGGTGTCGTCGAGTAGTCGGGCAATCCCGAAGTCGGTCAACAGCACCCGTTCCGCGAATCCGGAGCCGACGCCGGCCGACTGCGACAGCAGGATATTGGCGGGCTTTACATCCCGGTGCAGCACCCCTGCGCGGTGTGCATAGTCGAGTGCATCGGCCGTCTGGACGATGATCTGCAGTGCGCGCGGTGCCGACATATCCGCTAGCGGCACCGAGGCGGAATCGACGCCGTCGACGAACTGCATGGCGATCCACAGCTGTTCGTCCTCGCTGCCTCGGTCGTGGACCGTGATGATATTCGGATGATCGAGTGTCGCGACGAGATTCGCCTCGCGCCCGAATCGGGCGCGGATCTCGTTGTCGCCGAATAGGTCCCGGTGCAGCAGCTTCAGTGCTGTCAACTTCGGCAGTCGGGGATGGTGTGCGGCGTATACCGCGCCCATGCCGCCGCGGCCCAACTCTCGTTCGATCACATACTCCGCGAATACATCACCACGACGTAGCATGCGGCCCCCTCCAGCGAGTCGAAATCGGGAGCAGCCTATCGGAGATGCGAGATGTTGTGTCTGTCCGGTCACAGTGTGCTGAGCCTGCCTAACGATCGGTGCTACGGTAACCGGAGGCTACTGCTCCGCTTAGTGCCTGATTACGGCCTGGGGTTCGATGGGTAAGGAGGCCGCTGGCGATGGTGGCAGCGGGTCTCGGTGGTCCGGGTGTGGGCTTTTCGCCCGCGTTCGGTGGTATCGCCGAGAAGATGAGGGCGGCGGTGCACGGCCGCGGCGGCGAGGCGGTTGGGCAACTCGCGCTGATAACTGTGCTGTATCTGGCCTATCGGGTCGGGCGGATGGTCACCGCCGACGACACCGTGCGCGCGCTCGGGAATGCCAGGAGCATGCTGAGCATCGAGGATGCGCTCGGGCTGCCGGAGGAGACCACGGTGCAGAGTGTGTTCCTGCATCGGGATCTGCTCGCGGTGGGGGCCAACTTCTATTACGCCACCGCGCATTTCACGGTCGCGATCGGTGTGCTGCTATGGCTGTGGGTCTTTCGGCCCGAGCACTATCGATGGACCAGAAATCTGATGGTGGCATTGACCGCGGCCGCGCTGGCGGTGCACATGCTGATGCCGCTCGCGCCGCCGCGCATGCTGCCCGAGTGCGGATTCGTCGACCTCGCCGCGATACACGGCCAATCCGTCTACGGCTCACCGGAATCCGGCGGGCTCTCCAACCAGTTCGCGGCCATGCCCTCACTGCATGTCGGGTGGGCCCTGCTGCTCGCCTTCGCCGTGGTGGCCGCGACCCGCGGCAGCTGGCGGTGGCTGGCACTGGCGCATCCGGTGCTCACGACGGTGGTCGTGGTCGGCACCGGCAATCACTATTGGCTCGACGCGATCGTCGCGGTCGTCCTGCTCGGATTGGCGTCGCTGCTGCATCCGCTGATCGTGCCCGCGTCGGCGACCGCGTGGGGTGCCATGGGCCCGGTCGGTGCGGAATTGCTCGCGACGCGCTGACCACGGCAAACGGGCGAAACAAGATCAACTAGGGCGTACCATCGACGGGTTGACTTGTTTGCCCGGTTCAGACAAGGAGTCCGACCATGGGTTTCATCAGCGCCCTCGACACGATTCTGGATGTCGGCGTCAAGTTCCTGTCGCTGCTCCAAAGTGTGGTCAGCCTGTCATCAGGCAGTTGAGTCCGTCAGGTGTTCCGGTTGGCCCAGGCCTGGACGTCGCCACGGTCCAGGGCCAGTGCGAGTAGATCCGGGAACTTGTCCGGGGTGCAGGCGAAGGCCGGGATGCCGAGGGCGGCGAGGGCGGCGGCATTGTCGTGGTCGAAGGCGGGAGCGCCGTCGTCGGACAGGGCGAGTAGGACTACCACTTGGACGCCGGACTCCCGCATGGAGTTCACCCGCCGCAGCATCTCTTCGCGGATGCCGCCCTCGTAGAGGTCGGATATGAGGACGAAGAGGGTGTCGGCCGGGCGGGTGATCAGCGATTGGGAATAAGCGATCGCGCGGTTGATATCGGTGCCGCCGCCGAGTTGGGTGCCGAACAGCACCTCTA
Source organism: Nocardia sp. NPDC004278 (assembly GCF_053602975.1). Taxonomy (NCBI): domain Bacteria; kingdom Bacillati; phylum Actinomycetota; class Actinomycetes; order Mycobacteriales; family Nocardiaceae; genus Nocardia; species Nocardia sp. NPDC004278. Next base: position 64,785 of record NZ_JBSGEQ010000016.1, on the reverse strand, counting down.
CCGGATCGCTGAGTTGTTCGGTCAGGTCGACGACTTCGGTGTCGAAGACGACCAGCGAGGTTTTCAGCGAACGCATGGAGGCGAGCACCGCGCCGAAGACCGACGCGTAGACGACGCTGGAGGCCATCGAGCCGGATTGGTCGATGGCCAGCACCACATCGCGGCGCACCGCCTGCGCCTTGCGGCCGTAGCCGATCAGCCGCTCGGGAACGACGGTGCGGTATTCGGGCAGATAGTTGGCCAGGTTGGTGCGGATGGTGCGGTCCCAGTCGATATCGCGCAGTCGCGGGCGGGTCACCCGGGCGGCGCGGTTCAGTGCGCCGGAGACCGCGGCGACGGTATGTGCGGCGATGCGCTGTTCGATCTCGCGGACCACCTTCTCGACCACCATTCGCGCCGTCGCCTTGGTGGTTTCGGGCATAACCCGATTGAGGCTGAGCAGGGTGCCGACCAGATGCACATCGGGTTCCACCGCTTCGAGCAGTTCCGGTTCCAGTAAGAGCTGGGTCAGGTTCAGGCGATCGACCGCATCGCGCTGCATGACCTCGACGACGGTGGACGGGAAGTAGGTGCGAATATCGCCGAGCCAGCGGGCCACCTTTGGCGCGGAGCCGCCGAGACCGGCGGAGCGCTTGCCCGAGCTCTGGTCGTCGCCGGTGTTGTAGAGGGCCGACAGCGCGCGGTCCATCGCCTCGTCGTCGGCGGATCCGAGACCGCCGAGCGGCTGCTCGGCGGCGGTGCCGAGGACCAAACGCCAACGCCGGGCCTGGGTTTCATCGATTGCGGTCATCCGGCCACTCCGGGAAGATCGGTGACGGCGCGATGCCGCCACATGGTGTGCTGGTCGAGGACGTTCGGGCGGGCAGGCCGTTGTGCCGCCGCCTCCGGTGTCGGGGCGATCAGGGGCACGAGCCCACCGGGTGCTGTCCGGCTCATACCGGCACCCCCAAGATGTCCGCGACAGTGCGCATTGCGACGAGTCCGCGCTCGATATCGAAAGCCGTGCCGTCGTCGGTGCGCGCCGCGAGGACACCGCCATCGCGCACGGCCTGGCCGATGGCGCGGCGTTCTCCGGATTCGAAGGCACCGAAGGTACGGCGCAGCAGGGGCAGGATTTCGACGAACATATCGTCGTCGAGGCCGCGCAGCCAATCGTCGATGAGGCGCAACAACTCTCGGTCGTGGACGAGCAGCAGTCCGCGACCGCCCAGGAAGCCGTCGATCCAGGCGGCCTTGGCGGCTGCGGTATTGCCGATCGATAGCGCGGCGGAAAGTCTGCGCGCGGAATCGGATTCGTCGATGCGTCCGGCATCGACGAGCAATCGGACGGCGCGGCCGACGAGAGCGCCGTGTACGTCGTCGCGGTCGGCGAGGCGGCGCAGGGCGGCCAGCCATTCGCCGGTAGCCCAGTCGTCGTCGCGAGTGTGGATGGCGGTGTGCGCGGCATCGATTTGGCTGCGGAGTTGTTCGGCGGCTTCGGTATCGAGGCCGGTGACCGCGCCGGGCAGGCCCGCGCAGATGCGCACGAGCAGGCCGTCGGCGACGTGGGCGAGCGCCTTGGTGTCGGTGCCGCGCACATCGCCGTAGCGCAGCGTGCGGGTCAGGCCGGGGAGGGCGGCCAGCAGATGGGTCACATCGTGATCGAGGGCCGCGGCGGATTCCAGGCGGGTGATCAGGCCGTCGGTGGCGCCACCGAGATCGGCGAGCAGCGCCACCTCCAGTGCGCCGGTGAGATCGCCGACGGTGGCGTCCGCGCGACTCGCGGTCTCGAGGATCTTGGCCTCGGCCGCGGTGCCGATGGTGGTGCCCCAGCGCGAGGCCTCGATGATCGACACGGCGAATTCGGGTCGCCACTGCAGCGTCCAGCTCTCCCGGAAGGTGCCGGTACTGCGGACTTCGCCGGTTGTCGGTGTGCCCCAGTCGATGCCGAGCAGCCGCAGCCGGTGCAGCAGCCGGGAGCGTTCGACCTCGCGTTCCTTGCGCAGGTCGAGATCGAGGTTGCGGGACAGGGCTTCCTGTTTGAGCCGAAGTGTGCGAATCCGGGCGCGCAGATCGGCATCCAGCGGGACGGTCGGCGTGCCCTCGGGTACGCCGCCGAGCGCCTCGCCGACCACCAGTTCGGTTGCGACCAGCCGCAGCATGGTCTCATCGCCCGCGCACATTACCGACCGCACCGCCTCGGTGACCTCCGAGAGCCCGGCAAGCGGCCGGGCCCGCAGCACCGCGAGGGTATCGGCGAGCCGAACGGATTCGATGATGTGCGCGCTGGAGACCGGTAGATCGTGGGCGCGCAGCACCCCGGCCACCTTGGTCAGCCAGCGCGCGATCGGCTGCTCGGTCTCGGTGAACAGGTGGTGATACCAGCCCGGCGAGGTAATGCCCGCGCCGTATCCGGAGGTGCTAGCCAACCGCGAATGCGTCCATGGCACCCACGTCAAAGTCGCCTTGACCTTCGGAAGTCCCTTGAGCAGCTTGGTATCCGCGGTCGCTGGCCCCAGCTTTCCGGTCAGCGCCGGTGCGTGCCAGGCCCCACACACCACGGCGAGCCGCTGCGACCCCTCCTTCAACGCTTTGCGCATCGTCTGGCGCATGTACGCCTCACGCCGCAGGGTGTGGGCGTCGATGCCGTCGAACCTTATCGGTTCGCGCGCAGTGTCTTCGGGTCCGATCGCTGCGCCGACCGTATCGCCTGCAGTCGCACCGTCCAGCGAAGCATCCGCCGTTGTGCCGGTGCCTTCGGGTGTTATCGGTTCGCGCACAGCGTCTTTTCCGCCGACTGAGTCGCCTGCGGTTGCGCTGTCATGCGTTTGGAAGTCAGGCGCGTCGTCCGGCGAAACGTCGGCGCTGGTGCCCGTGCCCTCGGGCCTTGTCGGTTCGCGCGCAGTGACTTCGCGGCCGATCGCGTCGACTGTGTCACCCGCGGCCGAACTCGCACGCGTCTGGACGTCAGGCGCAGCATCTCGTCCGTGCGCAGGCGGCCCAAGGCGCCGGTCGTCAGGCGCATGGTCTTCGCTTGTGCCGGTGGCAGTTCCGATCGCGAACTGGCCCCGCTCGGCGGCTTCCCGCAGCGCGCCCATCGCCTCGGTGATCGCATCGAAAGCGTCCGCGTCGGCGACGGATTCGACCACCGCGTCCCACCAGCGCTCGGCATCGTCGTAGCCGCCCGCGGCCGCCAGTTCGGCCAGCGGATCTATGCGATCACCCGGTTCGTCCTCGGCGGCTAGTGCGGCGCTCGCGGGCAGATCGCAGAACCGCACCGGCACATCGTTTTCGACCGCGTATCGCAGCGCCTGCCATTCCGGCGAGAACACCGCGTACGGCCAGAATGCGGCCTTGGCTGGCATGTCCGGCACATAGGCCAGCAGCGCGACCGGCGGCGACATCCCTTCGGCCGCAACATAACCGACGAGCGGGTCGGCATCGGCCGGGCCCTCGATCAGAATCGTATCCGGCCGGAACCTCTCCAGCGCGGTGCGCAGCGATCTGGCCGAACCGGGGCCGTGGTGGCGGATGCCGAATACCCTCGTTGCCGGACCACTCTGCGTGGTGCCGTAGCGGATGTCCGGAGCCGAATCGTCGGCTTCGGATGTGTGTGTTTCTGTCACCGTGTTACCCCCGGGCTGAACATGCGGTGTCGCGGGATCGAGTTGCGGCTGATTCGCTTCGACCGCAACCTCATCCGGTGACCTCGCGGCAGGCGCGGTAGAAGTCGGACCAGTCGGGGCGTTCGCGGACAACGGCTTCCAGATATTCGGTCCAGATGACGGCATCGGCCACCGGATCCTTGATCACCGAGCCGAGAACCGCGCCCGCAATATCGGAGGCGCGCAGCGTGCCGTCGCCGAAATGGGCCGACAGGGCGATGCCGTTGGTGATCACCGAGATCGCTTCGGCGGTGGACAGGGTGCCGGAGGGGGATTTGAGCTTGGTGCGGCCGTCGGCAGTAATGCCGGAGCGCAGCTCCCGGAAGACGCGCACCACGCGGCGCACCTCCTCGGCCGCGGCGGGGACGGTCGGCAGCTCGAGTGCCGAGCCGAGCTGTTCCACGCGGCGGGTGACAATGGCGACTTCCTCGTCCTCGCTGGCGGGCAGCGGGAGCACCACCGTGTTGAAGCGGCGGCGCAGCGCGGAGGACAGATCGTTGACGCCACGGTCGCGGTCATTGGCGGTGGCGATGACGTTGAAGCCCTTGGCGGCTTGCACCTCCATGCCGAGTTCCGGTACCGGCAGTGTCTTCTCCGACAGCACGGTGATCAGCGCGTCCTGCACATCGGACGGGATGCGGGTGAGTTCCTCGATACGGGCGATCGCGCCGCGGCTCATCGCGGTCATCACCGGTGACGGCACCAGCGCGCCCTCACTCGGGCCCTCGGCGAGCAGGCGCGCGTAATTCCAGCCGTAGCGGATCGCCTCTTCGGCGGTGCCCGATGTGCCCTGTACGAGCAGCGTCGACGCACCGCTGACGGCGGCCGAAAGATGTTCCGATACCCAGGTTTTCGCCGTGCCCGGCACGCCGAGCAGCAACAGCGCCCGATCGGTCGCCAGGGTCGAGACCGCGACCTCCATGAGCCTGCGCGGCCCGACATATTTGGGGGTGATCACGGTGCCATCGTCGAGCGTGCCGCCGAGTAGATAGGTGACCACCGCCCACGGGGACAGCTGCCAGGACGGTGGACGCGGCCGATCGTCGAGCGCCGCGAGTGCCCGCAGTTCATCGGCAAAGGCCTGTTCGGCATGCGGGCGCAACAGCTCCGGCGTGGTATCGGCGGTGGTAGTGGTCGTCACTGCAACTCCTCGAGCATCATCGAGCGGTGGTTGAGGTCATGGGCGAGCTGATCGAAGGCTCGTTCCCAGCTGGGGTCGGCGCATTTGCGAGCCACCGCGGTGGCCGCCCGTGCCGCGCCGACGGGTAGGTGCACGGCCGCAGCGGCGAGCAGCGACCGGTGTGTGCTCGGGCCGGTGCCATGCGCCTCGGGGCGTTTGGCCGCGGCACGCGCGCGTTCGAACAACAACAGCAGCAGGTGTTGGGCAAGGGGTTCCGGCCACGGATGTCCCATGGCGGGCAGCAGGGCCTCCAGTTCCGAGAGCCATGCACCGTCGAGTTGGAGCAGATGCCGGGTGCGATCGGGCAGCGGCAGCAGGGCGAACAGTTCGCGTCGCCGCAGCATCGCCAGATCGGTCGGCACCCCGGCATCGAACAGCGCCCGAGCCCAGGTCGGATCGTGTTGTGCCAGTGCGGCATCCACCCAGCCATCGAACAGTGGCTGCCGGAACCGATCGACGATCTTGGCCTGGGTGGCCTTATCCGGTGCGCCGAGTGCGGACTCCCAGTGCGTCAGCGGTGTTGCGGCGATGAGTTGGCGCAGCTGCCCGGCACGCAGGTCCGGTGCGCCATCCCAGCGGTAGGTGAATTCCACGGTGCGATCGGTGATGCCGTCCCTGCGGTCGGCGTCGTCGAGCTCTTCGGGAACACGGACAATCAGATTCGCATGCAGCAGCTGGTGTTCGACCGTGACCCAGTCGCCAGCCCGTCGCTGCATGCGTTCGGCGAATGCCGAATTCGGCAGCAGCGGTAGCAGTCCCGCCGCGACTCGCCGGACATCGGATCGCCGATCGTCCAGCGCCGATTCCAGCAGTGGTTCGTCAGCGGCCGCAATCCCGTCGGCGAGTACGGCGAGCAGCTCCGCCTTCAGCGGGCCGGATTCCTTCGGCCAGGACGCGGCCAGTGCCGCCCGCGCCGCGTCGGCATCGCGACGACGCAGCTCGGCCAGCCATTCCCGGCGCTCGGGTGGCCGGCCGAACTGCCAGCTCTGTTCCGTCGGTGCAGCGGAATGCTCCTGCCGCACCAGGTCTCGCCATTGCGGATGCCGGTCGGCCAGCCATCGACCGCGGGTTCCGGCCAGGCGCAGCAGTGGCTCGCGCAACTCGGTATTCGCCTTCGCCTGCTCGAGCAGCAGGCTGCACAGCGCGTCCGGTGCGCGGTAGTCGAATGGTGTTGCGGCGGCGAACCATTCGGGCAGGAAGGCGGACCGGTCGCGCAGCAGCCGGGACAGCCGGGCGGCCGCAGCCCTCGGCATGAGTCGCCGAGCGTCATCCTGGGCGGGTTCGGGCACGGTGGCCCTGGCAATGGAGGTGCCACCGCGGACGAAGGCGCCGTGCAGCGCGGCCGATTCGAGCAGTACCAGCGCGGGGTCACTGCGCAACCGCGTCGCCGCCGCCGCGACCGGGGCGTCGAGACATGCGGTATCCAATGCCCTGCGGGCCGTGCCGAGCAGGGCCACCGAGGTCAGATCCTCCGACAGCGGTGCGGCGGGCGAATTCGACGCTCCCCATGTCGCGTACTCCGTGCTGCCGATATCGACGATCTCACCCGCGATGAACGCCGAGATCGGGACCAATCCGGCGACACTCCACTCGGCGGCCAGCGTCACCGGATGCCCGCCCGATACCCCGAGTAGCCGCCACGGCTGCTCGGTGGCCGCGACGGGCAGTGCGGTGCCGTCGGATTCGGTGATGTACCAGCCATTTTCGGTCCACACCGGTACGACATCGGTGAGCAGCACCGGACGTGACCGCAGCCAAGGGTCAGCGCCCAGCGCCCCGGCGTGCGCGTCCAGTGCGGCGGCGATCGTCCCGTCGAGCACCGGCAATGTGGTGAACGGTTCGGTGGCACCGTGCCGCTCACCCCACAGCGCGCGCAGCGGCGCACCGCCCGGGTAGTAGTGCAGCTCCGCGTCGGCCATCAGACCGGGCAGCGGCACCTCCGTCGAGAAGTTCGGCGCATTGAAGGAGTGTTCGAGCAGCATGGCCCAGCGCCGCGTCTGTCTGCCGTACAACCAGGTTCGGCGGGTATAGAGCCGCTCCTCTTCACTGGTGCGGATGCCGAGGACCTGCCAACGGTCGCGGACCGCCGGTTGGGCGCGCACGGTCTCGGTGGGCATCGGATAGCCGATATGGATCCGGATGCTGGCCTGCAATTCCGGGGACAGCTCGTCGAGGCGACGGTGCGCGGCGATCAGTAGGTGCAGCCTGGCGTATTCGGCCAGCACGACGTCCGGCCAATCTGCCCGGTTCACCACGGTGGTCGGCAGCTGTCGCAGCGCGGCGGCGACGCCCGGCGCTTGGGCGTCGACCATCCGGCGCGCGATCGCCTCGAAGGCTCGGAACGAGCGATCGGTCTGCGCCAGCCCGGTGCGCACCTGATCGCCGAGCCAGATGTCGAGCTCTTCCAGGCCCGCAGTTACCCGCACCCGCCGCTGTTCGGCGGTGGCCGGGTTCGCCGTACGGGTCTGTGGGTCCTTGGCGGGCTGGGCGGCGCGGGCCGCACGTGCGCTGATCCATTCCGCCGCGAAGTCCGCGATCGGCGCGGTCTCGGTGACCGCGCCACCCGACCAGTTCAGCAAGAGCGATAGGGCGTGCTTGCACGGGAACTTGCGGCTGGGACATGAGCAGTTGTACGCGGGCCCCGCCAGATCGACGATCGTCTGATAGGGCTTGGCTCCGCTGCCTTTGCACAGGCCCCACAGGGCGGTGTCCGACTGGCCGGTGCCCTGCCAGCGCCCGGCGAGCTTGCGCGCGGCGGCGAGTGAGCTCGCATCGGGCGCCAATGCGTTGACCTGGTCTTCGGTCCATGGCGCGGTCATTTGACTGCTCCCGCCTGGTTCATCCGGCGGCTCCGGATCGAGTGTGCGTCATATTTCCCCCGTTTCTCGGTTGACGGATTTCTACCTCGGCCCACCGACAAGTTGGGTGGTGAACGGACATTTTTACCGGAAGACGCTGCGCGAACGCCATATTCGGCGGCCTTGTCGCCTTGCGCTGGTTGCCTGATTCTGGCATTCTGTCCTGTTCGGCTCCGACCGAGCCACCCAAATCGGGTGACACACCATCGAGCTGCCCGCCGGGGTTGGCGAGGGGTGGACATCGAGCGGGGCCCAGCCTGTTCGATGGCCATACCATCCCCGCGGGCAGATTCGCCCCCACACTTCGAACCCACTCGAACCGGCACTGCTGTGGGCGAATTCGACACCATCGGGTAGCGTTTCGCTCAGCTTTCGACAGTGATACCCGGTTCGGGGTTGGAGGACTTGCCGCGGTTCGGTGGTGTAGGGGGTTGCCTATGCGTTCAGATCCGGGAACAGATCCTGCGACGACGGTGCCGCGCCTGACCGAGGTGGTATCCCGGCGACTCGCCGCTGATCCGGCCGTCACCCCCGACGTCGCACATGCCGTGCTCCGCGCCCTCGGCGGCGGTGAATCCAATAATCTGGCAACCGAATTCGACGGCGCCGGCATCTTCCTGCGCGCGATTCGGGTGCGCGGCTTCCGCGGCATCGGCCCGGAGGCGACCCTCGAGCTGCCGCCCGGTCCCGGTCTCACCCTGGTGGTCGGGCGCAATGGAAGTGGTAAGTCCAGTTTCGCCGAGGCCGCCGAACTGGTGCTCACCGGCAGCAATCGCCGATGGGACGGCCGGTCGGCGGCCTGGCGCGAGGGCTGGCGCAATCTGCACGACGGCACGTCAGCGCGGGTCGAGCTCGAATTGCTCACCACCGGAGCCGATCCCGAGCTGACCATCGCCAAAGAGTGGGCGCCACAGGCGGAACTGGGTCAGGCGCACTGGACCGAACAGCGACCCGGCACCGCGCCAATGGATTTCGATGGCGCACGCTGGGCCGGTCTGCTGGAGCTGTATCGACCCTTCCTGTCCTACAGCGAACTCGGCGCACTCGTCGACGGTAAGCCGAGCGATCTGTTCGACGCGTTGCACCGGCTGCTCGGCCTCGATGAATTGACCGTGGCGCAGGAGCGAATCCGTACACGTCGACTGGAACTCGAACGCGCCGTGCGTGATTCGCGCCAGGAACGTATCGAACTGGTCGCCGCGCTGGAGACGGTGGCCGACGATCGTGCGGTCCGGATGGCGGCGCTGCTGCGCCCGGATCGGCCGGATCTCACCGCGATCGGCCGTGAAGTGCTCGGCACGAACGAACATCCGGTTGGTCCCGACGGGTTGCGCGCGATCGTGCGCCTCGCCCTGCCCACCGGTGCCGAGGTCGAAGCCATAGCCGCGCGCCTCGAACAGTGCCGTGCGGTGCTCGCGCGCGATTCGACCGCCGATGCCGAGGCCGATCTGCGGGTGCTGGAGTTGCTGCGCCGGGCGCGCGATCACGTTGCCGCCAGCGGGGAATGCGCATGTCCGGTGTGCGGGCGCGGAGAGCTCGACGCGGCCTGGTTGCGTGGTGCGGAGGCGGCGATGACCGAGCTGACCTCGCGGGTCGACGCGCTCGCGACCGCACGCGACGCGCTACGGCAGGCCGTTCGTGACGCTCGGGCACTGCCGGATCACATTCCGCCGGAGCTGGATTTCGATCCGCGCAATCCGCCCACCGTCGACACCACCGCGGTACGCCGAGCCTGGACCGACTGGGCGGCGCTGACCGGCGCCGACTACTCCCCGGACCTACCCGATCGGCTGCGCGGTGCGCACGCGCGCCTGCTCGACGAGCTCGAGCTATTGCAGCAGGGCACCCGCAAGGAATTGAACCGCCTCGACGAGGTGTGGTCGCCACTGGTGCCGCGCATCACCGCCTGGCTGGACGGGGCACGCGCGATCGTTGCGAACGGCGGTGAACTGCGCACCCTCAAACGCGCCGAGGACTGGCTGAAATTCGCGACGGCCGGTTTGCGCGGGGAGCGGATGGCGCCGCTGGAGACCACGGCGCGGTGGGTCTGGCGCACGCTGCGTCAGCAGAGCAATGTCGAGCTCGGCGCGATTCGGTTGCAGGGCAATGCCGGAACCGCGCGCCGGGTACTGCTCGATGTCACCGTGGACGAGGTGGACGGGGCCGCGCTCGGCGTGATGAGTCAGGGCGAGCTGCACGCCCTTGGACTTTCGCTGTTCCTGCCGCGAGCGACCGTGGAGGACAGTCCCTTCCGCTTCGTCATGATCGATGATCCGGTGCAGGCAATGGATCCGGCGAAGGTGGACGGGCTGGCCAGGGTGCTCGAGGTGATGGCGTGGACGCGACAGGTGGTCGTGTTCACCCATGACGAGCGGCTGGCCGAAGCGGTGCGGCGGATGCAACTCGACGCCAGCGTGCTCGAGGTACAGCGGCGCGAGCGCTCGGTGGTGGAGGTGCGGATGTCCAGTGACCCCATCCGCCGCTATCTCGACGACGCACGCTCACTGGTGCGTACCCCGCAGCTGCCCCCGGCGATCGCCGATGAACTGGTGGCCACCTGCTGCCGCTCGGCCGTGGAGGCAGCGAGCCTGGCCAGGGCGCGCCGAAATCTATTGGCCGCTGGCATGGACCACCGCGACGTCGAGCGCCATATCGAAGGCGCGCAGACGACCCGGGCGATGGTCGCACTTGCGGTGATGGGTATCGGCGGCCGCGTCGACGATCTCAACAAACACCTTGCCCGCGAAGGCAAATGGGTCGTCGATGCATTGCGCGACGCCACCGCGGGCGCGCACGTACCGATCGGCCGCAGCATGCGCGACCTGATCGCGGACACCGAAAAGTTCGTCGGCTGGTTGCGGCAATGAACGACTGCTGTGTCGTGATCCCGACAGCCCCGGGGCCGCGCTCGTGAGCGGGCCGGATGGTGATGATGCAGGTAGGCCGCGCGGTGGTGCGGGCGAGTTGGGTGTCGGGAGTGTGGGTGGGCGGGTTGGTGATTCGGGCAGGCTCGGTGGTGTGGGCGGGCGGGATGGTGGTAGTGCGGGCAGGCCTGGAGACGATGCAGGCGAGCATGTGGGCGGGCCGCGCGGTGGTGGTGATGTAGGCGGGCGCGGTGATGGTGCAGGTGGGCCGCGCGGTGGTATGAGCGAGCCGGATGTCGGCAGTGTGGGCGGGCAGGGTGGCGGTGCAGGTGGGCCGCGCGGTGGTGCGGGCGAGTTGGGTGTCGGGAGTGTGGGCGGGGCAGGTGGGCCGCGCACTCGTAACAGTGCGGGTGGACCTGGTGGTGTTGTGGGCGGGGCGCGCGGTGGTGCACGTGGTTCGGGTGGCGGTGCAGGCGGACCAGGTAGTGCGGAGTCTGGGAATGGACGGGGCGCGGAGGGATCGCGACGGAAGACGGGTCAGCAGGGCGGAACTGGAGGGCGGGGCGGAGGCCGTCGACAGGGAGTAGGTCGGCGGGGCGACGTAGGTCGGAAGGGTGGCGGGCGTCGGCAGGGCGCGGTGCGGGCGACTCCGCCGCGGCCGACCGTGGCCGAGCGGTTCGAGGCGGTGGATCGGCTGCTCGACGGGTCGGTGACCGATGCAGACGGGCTGTGGTCGCGAGCGACGGTATGGATCCTGCGGCTCGCGCTGGAGCAGTCCGTCGACGAACTGTGGTTACAGGTAGCACCGGAATTGGCGCGCTGCCCGATGCGTGCACAACTGCTCGCCCTACGCGTATTCGCAGGTCACGACACCGCCGCCCAAGTGGCCACCGTGTGGTCGGCACTGTCGCGCGCCGCGCATCACCACGACTACGAACTCGCCCCGAGCGTCACCGAACTGCGCCGCTGGCGCGACCAAACCGCCGCCATCGCCACATCCCTGGCCGCCTCCGCGGTCCGGTGACCGCATCGGCGCGCCGAAACGTTCGCGCGGTGGTAGCCGCGCACGGTGCGATCCCACCCGGGCAAGTCGCGTGCCAGCAGCCGGGCTTGGCGCGAGCGCGCCGGCAGCCTGCGCAAGAGCGGGGTCACGCATCAGCAGCCTGGGCGATAGGGGGTCGCGCGCTGGCAGCGTGCGTAAGAGCGGGGCACGTACCGTCTGGTCGCGTAACACGCAGTGGCACATCAGTATTCGCGCACCGACCCGATGGCAGCGCCGTGCATCGCTACACCGCGAGATGGCAGCGCCGTGCATCGCCGCACCGCGAGATGGCATCGCCGCACCGCGAGATGGCATCGCCGCACCGCGAGATGGCAGCGCCGCGCATCGCTACACCGCGCGAAGGCAGGGCCGTGCATCGAAAGACCAACGGTGCGACCACGTATCAGCGGGTCGCGCGTTGGGATTGCCGCGCAGCGGCAGGCCTGGCTGTGCGCGCCCATGTGACGGTGTCGTCGTCGATCGCGGATCGACGTGCGATTCGATGCTGTTGTGCCGCAAGGCATTCGCATCGCGAGGTGGAATTGGGTCAGGAAAGAGAGAACAGGTCGAGGATGCTGGCCAGCAGCGAGAGGCTGGTCGCGGCGATGGACGAACCGGTACTCAAGATGTTCAACACTCCCATGGTGGGCTCCTTGATCGGTGCCGACACTTGCGTTTATACACCCGGTGATTCGTCGCCTTGGAGTTGCCGGATCGCCGATTTTGGCGCGCTATAGAGCGACACTCCGAGCGACACGCCAAAGTTGTTTGTATAGCCCCAAGAACATCCAAGTCGCCGAGCACTCGCCCTCGAAATCCCTTCGCGCTCAGGCGGCTCGATCGCACCTCGAGGATCAAGATCAGATAGCAGCGGCGTCATCGCCCGAGTGTCGGCCGTGTCTGATCTTGGTCGGTTCGGTGATTCCGGTCGGCGAGCATCGAGGCCGCTCGACTCGGCCGCAATACCCCCATGTGCGAAGCGGTCCGCGCGGCGAGCAAGATTCGGAATATGGACGAGTCGCGGCCGTGCCCGTGTAAGCGTGGAGAACCGTTCGGTCTGTGCTGTGGACCGGTATTGGCGGGGGAGCGGCCCGCGGCGACGGCCGAGGCGCTGATGCGTTCGCGCTATACCGCATTCACTCTCGGCGATGCCGAATACCTACTGCGTTCCTGGCATCCGCGCACCCGTCCGAAGACGCTCGAGCTGGATCCGGACCAGCGCTGGCTCTTTCTGGAGATCCTGCGCACCGAACGCGGCGGACCATTCGACGATGCGGGCACCGTCGAGTTCATCGCCCACTTCCGCGCCGAGGGGCGCCGCGGCTCGCTGCACGAGGTCAGCAGATTCACCCGCGTGGACGGCGCCTGGGTCTACCTCGACGGCGTCATCGAACCATGACCGGTAGCGTGCCACCCATGCCACGTGTCGCGATCGAGTACTGCACGCAATGTCGCTGGTTGCTGCGCGCGAGTTGGATGGCGCAAGAACTGCTGAGCACCTTCGCCACCGAAATCGGTGAGGTGGCCCTGATCCCGGGCACCGGCGGCGTCTTCCGCATCACCGTCGACGGCGACCAGGTCTGGGAACGCAAGGCGGACGGCGGTTTTCCCGATATCGCCGTACTCAAACAGCGGGTACGCGACCGAGTGGCCCCCGACCGCGACCTCGGCCACGCCGATAAGCACGACTGATCACCACCCCACGACGCTCATGAACCCCAGTTCGCGAAGACCATGGGGTGACACGGCGTCCACGATCAGCAGTGCTGATGTGATCAATGCCACATAGATCACCTTGCTCGAATCATCGGCGAATCAGCAGCCGCATCCACCACCGCAGCACCCACCGCCAGCGGGCCGCGGTGCCGGAGCGGGCGACGCTGTGCCAGCGCTACCCCTGCTGACCGTGGCAAATGTGGTCAGTAGCTTGACCGTGTCGTCATGGCCATTGGGGCAGACCGCCGGATTCGAGGCCTCCGCCATCGGGCGATTGACATCGAAGGTGTCGCCACAGCTGCGGCATCGGAAGCTATAACTCGGCATCGGCCCAGCGTAGCGCCGGGTGCAGTGATGCGACTAACCCGTCCAACTGTCCGGGTGCACGTACTCTCGAATAAGAGATCGCTAGGCGCTGGACCCGGCCGGAGCAAACTCGCAGCGCACTGCCCGGGTCGTGGGCAGGAGGTGCGGGAAGATGACCACTCAGTTCGATACCGAACCGGACTCCGAGGTCGGCGACACCGAGCCGGTAGCGCAAACGACCTGGGGCCGCGTGCGCGGACGGTGGGACGGATCGGTCGCGGTATGGCGCAGCATCCCGTACGCCTGCGCACCGGCGGGCCCGAATCGGTTCCGGCCACCGCAGCCGCCGCGGCCATGGGACGGGATCCGCGAGTGCACGACCTTCGGCGAAATCGCTCCGCAGACGATGGGCAATATGGTCCCGGTCGACTCCGGTCTGCGCATGGGGGAGGACTGCCTGTGGCTCAATGTGTTCTCGCCCCGCAGTTCCGCCGATACCGGTGCGCCACGGCCGGTGCTGGTGTGGCTGCACGGCGGCGCCTACTGCCTGGGCACCGCGGCACAGGGCATCTACGATGGCCGCAAGCTGGCCGAATCCGGTGACGTCGTGGTGGTGACGGTCAACTACCGGCTCGGCGCGCTCGGCTTCCTCGATTTGTCATCGCTGTCCAGCGAATTCACGCCCAATCTCGGCCTGCACGACCAGCTCGCCGCACTGGAATGGGTGCGCGACAATATCGCCGCATTCGGCGGCGATCCGGGAAATGTGACGCTGTTCGGTGAATCATCCGGCGCCGGATGCGTGACCGCATTGCTGACTTCGCCGCCAGCGGTCGGGCTGTTCCACCGGGCTATTGCGCAAAGCCCGCCTGCGACAACGGTTTTCGGCCAGGAGCGGGCCGCCGGTGTGGCGCGACGCTTTCTGGAACTGATGGAATTGCCGTTCGCCCGCGCGAACGAATTACTGGAATGCCCGATCGAGCGGATCGTGACCGCGGCGGGCGTACTGCTCGACGAGATTCCCTTGCGGGAGCCGGGCCGACTGGCCGCCGCGCCGGTCGTCGACGGCGACCTGGTTCCGACCTACCCGATCGACTCCTTTCAGCGCGGCCGTTCACATCGCGTGCCGCTGATCATCGGCACCAATAAGGATGAGGCATCTCTGTTCCGGGTGCTGCGTTCGCCGATCATGCCGGTGACCCCGGACGCGGTGAACGCGATGCTGCGCGATGTGGCCGCCAACCATCCCGATATGTCGCCCGAGCGCATCGCCGAAATCACCTCGGCCTACCCGGATCTCGCGAAAACCCGTGGCGCACTGGCCATGTCGACCGATGCGGCCTTCCGTATGCCGGCCCACTGGGTCGCCGACGGCCACGCCGCGCACTCGCCGACCTGGATGTACCGCTTCGACCATGCCACCCCGATGCTGAAGGCGGCTCGCGTCGGTGCCGGTCATGCCACCGAATTGCCTTATGTCTTCGGCAATTTCGGCACCTTGAATCACGACCCCACCTTCTGGCTCGGTGGCCGCAAGGTGGCCATGGAGGTCTCCGGTCGCATGCAGCGCCGCTGGCTCGCCTTCGCCACCCACGGCGTCCCCGCGGCCATTGACGGCTCCAAACACTGGCCGCCGTACCGCCCCGACACCCGCACCACCCTGCTCATCGACAATATCGACCGGGTGATCGACAATCCGGACCGCGACCTGCACACCGCCTGGGGTGAACAAGCGGTCGGCTTCAGCTGAGGAGTCGTCGGAACGCATCGAACCGCACATGTCCTCGATGCGGGCACCTCTCGCCGCACCGGACCGGGCACCGCACTGTGTGCGGGTGCCGTCGCTAACGGGATTTCGGCTTGGGGTTGGTGCGCAGGTGGGCGCGCTCACCCTGTTTGCCGAAGAGACTGAGGAATTCGACCGGTTCGGAATCGGCGGTGCCGAACCAGTGCGGAACGCGGGTATCGAATTCGGCGGCCTCACCCGGGGTGAGGACCACATCGTGTTCGCCGAGGACGATGCGCAGGCGTCCGTTGAGGACGTAGAGCCATTCGTAGCCCTCATGGGTTTGCGGATCGGGTTCTCTGCGGGTGTTGGCGGGTATGACGAGTTTGTATGCCTGAATGCCGCCCGCGCGGCGGGTCAGCGGCAGCATGGTCATGCCGTGGCGGGTGATCGGCCGCAGGTGGATGCGCGGATCGCCGGTGGGTGGCGCGTCGACGAGTTCGTCGAGGGTGACGCCGTGCGCCCGGGCCAGCGGCAGCAGTAGTTCGAGGGTTGGACGGCGGGCGCCGGATTCGAGACGGGACAGGGTGCTGACCGAGATGCCGGTCGCCGCCGACAGGTCGGCCAATGTGGTTTCGCGCTGGCGACGCAGCGTGCGCAGCCGAGGCCCGACCGCGTCGAGCGCATTGCCGAGGTCGTCATCCATGCCGCAAGTTTGCCATATCAGCAAGTTTGATTGCCAAGATCGCCGCCGGTCCCGCATGGTCGTCGGGAGGAGGTGGTCATGTGACCGAGCGCAGCGAGGGAACCAGTCAACACAGCACCAACGGTCGCAGCGGAGGCGAGCGTCAGCGAGGCGCAGCTGTGACCGAGCGCAGCGAGGGAACCAGTCAACACAGCACCAACGGTCGCAGCGGAGGCGAGCGCCAGCGAGGCGCAGCTGTGACCGAGTACAACGGTCGCAGCGGCGCTGCGACCGATCAGCTGAAAGACGACTATGAAGTGGTGGTGATCGGCGGCGGCGCCGCGGGATTGAGCGGCGCGCTGATGCTGGCTCGAATGCGACGTTCGGTGGTCGTGCTCGATGCGGGCCGTCCGCGCAATGCCCCGGCCGAGGGCGTACACGGACTACTCGCCCGCGAAGGGACCCCGCCCGGGGAGTTATTGGAGCGCGGTCGCGCCGAGGTCCGCGGCTACGGCGGACAGGTGGTCGGCGGGGAGGTCACCGCCGTGGTCCGCGACGGGGGCGGCTTCACGGTGACCGTGGACGGCAGATCGGTGCGGGCGCGCCGACTGCTGGTGACCACCGGACTGGTCGATGAGTTACCGGAGGTGCCGGGGTTGCGCGAGCGATGGGGCCGGGATGTGATCCACTGCCCGTACTGCCACGGCTGGGAGGTTCGCGATCGGGCAATCGGCGTGCTCGGGACCGGGCCGATGGCGGTGCACCAGGCATTGCTCTTTCGGCAGTTGAGTGCCGATGTCAGCTACTTCGCGCACACAAATTCACCGCTGACCGCCGAGCAGTCGGAGCAGTTGGCCGCCACCGGTATTCGCGTGGTGGACGGTGTGGTGGCCGCTCTGCACATCGTCGACGACCGTCTCACCGGAGTCAGGTTGAGCGACGGCACCGTGGTCGCCCGCGATGTGGTGACCGTTGCGTCGCGAATGGTGGCCCGCGCGCACTTCTTCGACACCCTCGGATTGCGCCCGACCGAACACCCGGCCGGGGTCGGTGAGTACATCCCCACCGACCCGACCGGCCGAACCGATATCCCCGGCGTCTGGGCCGCGGGCAATGTCACCGATCTGATGGCCCAGGTCGGCTCGGCCGCAGCGGCGGGTGCGGCCGCAGCCGCCCAGATCAACGCGGACCTGGTCACCGAGGAGACCAGCCGAGCGGTCGCGGCGTACCGGGAACCGTTCTCGGCGGCAGCCGAAGCACAACTGTGCGAAGCGGTGCTGGGCGATCGTCGCCACGGCATCTGACACCGTCCGGCCGTGGTACACGGACCCGGTCGCCGATGACTCCCGGTAGGCGGTCATCGCCTACCGGGTCTCGGTCCGAAGCGGTGCGACGTGGCAGTCGGCGCTCGTCGCCCCGGCTTGTGGTGCTGCAACGCTGCACAAAGCATCCGCTGCCCGCGGCATCGGCCACCCGGCGGAAGTCAGACCGCAGTCGGTTCGGGGGTGGCCGCGCGGTGGCCGAGGCGGACCGGCATTCGCTCATATCCGTGCAGCGTGAACAAATTTCGGCGTTGCGGCGTCCCGTCCAGCTGCAGGTCGGGGAAGCGCTCGAACAGCGACTGCAGCGCGAAGGTGGCTTCCATGCGGGCCAGGCTGGCACCGAGACACACGTGTATGCCGCTGCTGAAGGTCAAGTGCTCCTTGGCATTCGCGCGGCCGACGTCGAAGACATCGGGATCGGCGAAGACCGCGGGGTCTCGATTCGCGCCCGCCAGCGACAGCACGACCGTGCTGCCCTTGTGTAGCTGGATACCTTCGAATTCGAAGTCGGTCGATGCGATTCGCGCGGTCGTCTGCACCGGGGCGTCGATGCGCAGCACCTCTTCGACCGCATTCGGCCAGAGGTCCGGTTCGGCGCGCAACCGATCCAATTGTTCGGGGTGCGCAACCAATTGGGCGACACCATTGCCGATCAGGTTGACCGTCGTCTCGAATCCCGCACCCATCAGCAGACTGGCGCTCGCCTTCAGCGCGAAGTCATCGAGTTCACCGGCGGTGACCAGGCTGCTGAGGATATCGTCCCCGGGTTCGCGGCGCAGTCGCGCGATATGCCCGTCGAGGTAATGGTTCATCACCTCCATCGCCCCGAGCGCCTGCCGAAACGCCCGCCAGGAGATCCCGACATCGAGCAGCGGGGTCATGCGATCGCCCCAGTCCAGAAATACCTTTCGGTCCTTTTCCGGGAAGCCGAGCATTTCCGAGATGATGGCGATCGGCACCTGCGCGGCATACGACTCGATCAGATCGGCCGAGCCACCCGATGGCAGCGCGTCGAGCAGTTCTTCGGTGACCGTCTCGACTCGATCCCGCAATCTGCCGACCGCCCGCGGGGTGAAGGCCGAGGCGACCGGCTTGCGCATCCGCGTATGCTCCGGCGGGTCGATGACCAGCATCGACGGCGGCTCGACCGGATTGGGCGGCAACGGAAGCCGTTCGGCGAGCAGTTGCAGCGGCTTCGGAATATTGAAGGTATCGGTGGTGCGCACACCGAACCGGGTGTCCCGCAGCACACTTCGGCACAGATCGTAGTCGAAGCTGGCCCACGCGATCGGGGTGCGCAGCAGCCGACCCTGCCCACGCAGCCGCTCGATCAGCGGGTAGGGATCGGCCAGGCCGTCCGGTCCGCCCATCAGCTGGGCGAACGGATCACCACGCCGCGCCTGCGTGCGCATGGCCAAGCGAGGCGCACCCTGCGTCGACAACCAGCGGAACCAATATTGCGGCTTCATCTCACCAACCCCATCGTTGTGCGATAGCTCCACCGTACTAATCGACCGGCGTGCGTGGAACGTCCTATGGTCGGACGCCCACCTATACCGGAGTAGGAGATCAGCCGCGCTGCGCGGTGACCCGCTCGGATTCGATGCGCCGCTCGCGCAGGGCCGGATCGGGATTGACCACCTGGACCAGCGCGCCCCCTGCGACCAGTACCGAGACGAATCCGTCGATCAGTTCGGCGGCGGTATCCCAGGACGTGCTCGACAGCACCCGGTCGCCCTCGCCGAACCCCTGCCGCAATGCGGATTTCCTGGCCTCGGCCAGCACCTCGGAGACCGGCATACCATCCAGCGCCACCCCGGTGCCGCGCGGCAGGAAATGGTCCCCGTGTACCCGAACGGAGGTGGCGAAATCGGTGATGCCGATCGGCAGATCGCGGACCGGCAGCCCGAAGGCGTCCAGCGAGAGTGCGGCGACCTCGGCGATGCCGTCGGTCTCGGCCAGCCGTTCGGCGGTGGTCAGCGCCAGATCGGCGTCCGGATCGGGCCCGAGCACCACCTCGGTCCCGGCCCACCAGCAGCCGAGCAGCACCGCGGCGGTCTGCCAGTGTGCTGGCAGCAGCACCGCGACCCTGGCACCCGGGCTCAACCCGAATTCGTCGCGAATCAGATTGGCGGTCTTGGCCGCCCAGTTCGCCAGGGTAAGCCCGGACAGCTCGATCCGGGCGCCGGTGGCGTCGTCGTAGTAGGTGACGCGTGGACCCGCTGGATCGCGTTCGAGGATCGGATCCAGCACCGCCTCGGTGAGGGTCAGTTTCTGGTCTTGGTCACGCATCGGTCAATTCACGCATGGTCAATTCACGCATTTCGGTCCATTCTGGCCTGCGTCGATCGGTGGGGCGGGTGGCACGGGCGTTGCGGTGCTCGACGTTCCGGAGAAGTCGAACATGCGGCCCGCGGCCGAGCCCGGACCAGAGTAGTCGCTTGCCAGTATGACGCTGACCGAATCGGGCGACATCGAGGCATCGGAGACAATAGTCAGCCCGCCGAGTGCCTGCGCGACCGCCTTGGCCTTCGGATTCGAGGTATTCACCGCGAGAACTCGGCTGCCGGTGACGGCGGGCCCGGTGTAGTTGCCGACCAGTCCCTCCTGAAATCCCTTGGCCTGCAAAGCGTGTGCCACCTGAGCGGCAAGTCCGCCGACCCCGCTCGCATTGAACACACTGACGCTCACCGAGGCCGGATCGATCGTCGGCTCGCCATGATCGGCGGACTTGCCGTCGACCAGCCCCGCCACATACGCCGCGACCGCCTTCGGATCGACCCGGACGACCGATTCACCGTCGCTGGTCGTGTCATTGAGATCGGCGACCGGTATCGTCTCGAAGCTGACCTGACCGCCCGTCAGATCCTTCAGCTGCTGCAGAAACGCCAGCACATCCCAATCATCGTCCAGCACAACGGTGCGCCCGACCGCATCACTGAGATTCTTCAATTTGCCGGGATTGCCGAGCGTTTTGGCGCTGAGCACCTGGCCGACCAACTGCGCCATGAAGACCTGCTGGCGCACGATCCGGTCCAGATCGCCGCGCGGGAGATCGTGGCGCTGACGCACGAAGCTCAAAGCCTCTGGGCCGTCGAGCTTCTGGCGGCCCGCGCGGAAGTCGGCGCCGGACATCCATTCGTCGACGGGATTGTTCAGACACACGTCGACCCCGCCGACCGCATCGGTCAGCAGCACAAAGCCGAGCAGACTGACCTCGGCGTAATGGTCGACGGTGATGCCGGTGAGATTGGAGACGGTCTTGATCAGCGCCTGCCGGCCCGCCTGCGTGGACTGCTTTTCCGCGTCTGCCTCCGAGACGCCCTGCTTGATCAGCTTCAGCCGCTGGGCCTCCTTGGTCGCGCCGTAGGCCGAGTTGATCTTGCCCTTGCCCATGCCGGGAATGTCGACATAGGAGTCGCGTGGGATGGAAATCGCGGTGGCGGAGCGGCCGTCGTTCGGAACGCGGATCAGCACGATGGTGTCGGTATTGGTACCCACCTCATCACCCGCGTGCAACAAGGCGCGCTCATTATTGCTGAGCGGATTGCCATGCGCGTCGGTGCGGCTGTCCACGCCGACCAGCAGGATGTCGACGGCGCCGTCGCGGCCACCGCCGAGCCCGAGGCCGCCGATGCGTTCGATACTCGAGATCAGCGAGTCCACGCTGTGCCAGGCGAATCCGGTGATGAGCAGGACCAGCACCGCCCCGATCGCGATCAACGCGCGCAGCGGTCCGAAGCCGCCCTCGGCCCCGGATAGTTGCGACGGCGCTGTCGCCCCGTCCATCTGCCGCACCACTGCATCCTCTCGCCGAACCCGGGTATCAATCCTGAGCACGCACTGTGCTCGCCGAGCGCTCCCAGTTGATGTTCTGCCTGCGCAGCGCTGGTTTCATCGCAGTCGACGCGTTGCTGACTCGACCGCCCCGCCTCCGGTACCCCCGTCTCCGTTGCCTCAAGGCTAACCAACGGTTATCCGAGCGGACCTCAACCGCAGGTTCACGGCGTGCCAGACTCGTGCCCGTGACCGCGATATCGCCCTCCTCGACCGTAGCCGCGCGTCTCGTCGTGACCGGGGCGGGCGGGCAGTTGGGCCGCGAACTCCTGCGCCGCGCACCCGCCGCCCGCGCCTTCGGGCACGGTGAGTTGGACATCACCGATGTCGATGCCGTGCGCGCGGTACTCGAGCCGGGTGATGTGGTGCTGAACTGCGCCGCCTACACCGCCGTCGACCAGGCCGAATCCGATGCCGAGGCCGCCTTCGCCGGTAACGCGACCGGACCGGCCGTAGTCGCCGCGGCCTGTGCGCGGGTGGGCGCCCGACTGATCCATATTTCGACCGACTATGTGTTCGCGGGTACCAGCGAAAAGCCGTACGAAACCGATGACCCGACCGATCCCGCGACCGTCTACGGCCGATCCAAATCGGCGGGCGAGCAGGCCGTGCTGGAACTGGCGCCACACGCTCATGTGGTGCGCACGGCGTGGGTATACACCGGGCGCGGAAGCGATTTCGTCGCCACCATGGTGCGGCTGGAACGCGAACGCGACACCGTCGACGTGGTCAGCGATCAGCTCGGCTCCCCGACCTACGCCGCCGATCTGGCCGAGGGACTACTGGAATTGGCTGGTCGGCCGGATGCGCCCCGGGTACTGCACGCGACCAACTCCGGCCAGGCCAGCTGGTTCGACTTCGCCCGGGCGGTATTCGCCGGAATCGGCGCGGACCCGACTCGGGTCCGTCCGTGTGACTCGACCGCATTTCCGAGACCCGCACGGCGCCCGGCATATTCGGTATTGTCCAATCGCTCGTGGGCCGATGCCGGACTGACTCCGCTGCGGTCGTGGGAGGCCGCACTCGGGGACGCGCTGTCGGGGTTGTCCCGCTAGGCTGGGCGGTCGTGAATGAGCGTCAGCGAGTGAACCAAAGACACAGCGCGCCTTCGCGCACGACGGAGCCGAGCGTCAGCGAGGCGCAGTCGTGAGCGATTCTGTGGCCCCTGGCGGGCTTGTCGTCGTCACGGTGACCTACTCACCTGGCGAGCACCTCGAGCACTTCATCACCACCCTGGCCACTGCCACCAGCGAGAAGCCACAGGTGATTCTTGCCGACAATGGGTCGGTGGACGGGACGCCGGAGCTGGCGGCGGAGGCGAACTCGCACGTGCGACTGCTGCGGACCGGCGGCAATATCGGCTATGGCGGCGCCATCAACCGGGCGGTCGCGGAGATCGATCCGAGCGTCGAATTCATCGTCATCGCCAATCCGGATATCCGCTGGGGTGCCGATTCGATCGACAAACTGCTCGCCGCCGCCAAGCGCTGGCCGCGCGCGGGTGCGCTCGGACCGATGGTGCGCGAACCCGACGGCAGCGTCTACCCCTCGGCGCGCTCGGTCCCGGGTCTGCTCGACGGCGCCGGACATGCCATTCTCGGCACGGTGTGGCCGTCGAACCCGTGGACGCTGCGCTACCGCCAGGACAATGAGGAGATCTCCGAGCGGGCCGTCGGCTGGCTGTCCGGTTCGTGCCTGCTGGTGCGGCGCGCGGCCTTCGATTCGATCGACGGCTTCGACTCCCGCTACTTCATGTACATGGAGGATGTGGACTTCGGCGACCGGATGGGCAAGGCGGGCTGGCACAACGTCTTCGTGCCCGATGCCGAGGTCACCCATGCCAAGGGACATGCGGCCGCACGCCATCCCGAGATCATGCTGCCCGCCCATCACGCGAGCGCATACCGATTCCAGGCCGATCGACATCCGCACTGGTGGCAGGCGCCGTTGCGGCTGGCATTGCGGGCCGGACTTGCGATCCGTTCCCGAATTGCGGTTCGATCTGCGCTGCGTCAACAGGCGCAGGAAGCTCAGGGCTAGCGTCACAACTACGGCGCGATGGTGCCCGGCGCGTGTCGCCGGGCACTGAACTGGTGTCGCAGATGTCGAGTGCACCAGCGAGGACGATCCACTGTGAACAGGGGAGCATGATGGCAGGAAATGCAGGCACCGACGCCGTGATTCTGGTCGGCGGTCAGGGCACGCGGTTACGTCCGCTGACCCTGTCGGCGCCCAAGCCGATGCTGCCCACGGCCGGGCTGCCGTTCCTTACCCACCTGCTGGCCCGCATTGCCGATGCCGGTATCAGCCATGTGGTGCTCGGCACCTCGTTCCGGGCGGAGGTCTTCGAGGAGCATTTCGGCGATGGCGCCGAACTCGGTCTGGAGCTCGAGTACGTCACCGAGACCGAGCCGCTGGGTACCGGCGGTGGGATTCGCAATGTGCTGCCCAAGCTGCGCGCGGACAACATCATGGTGTTCAACGGTGATGTGCTCGGCGGTACCGATCTCGGTGCGATCCTCGACACCCACGAGTCCACCAATGCGGATGTGACACTGCACCTGGTCCGGGTGAGCGATCCGCGCGCGTTCGGCTGCGTGCCGACCGACGAGGACGGTCGGGTCACCGCCTTCCTGGAGAAGACCCAGGATCCGCCGACCGACCAGATCAACGCCGGTTGTTACGTCTTCCGCCGCGAATACATCGAGAAGATCCCGGCGGGCCGCCCCGTCTCGGTGGAGCGCGAGGTCTTCCCGGCACTGCTCGCCGAGGGCGCCCGCGTCCAAGCCCATGTCGATTCGTCCTACTGGCGCGATATGGGCACCCCCGAGGACTTCGTCCGCGGCTCCGCCGACCTGGTCCGCGGCATCGCCCCCTCCCCGGCCCTGCCCGGTCAGCGCGGCGAATCCCTGGTCCATGAGGGTGCCGGTGTGGCCCCCGGCGCCGTGCTGATCGGCGGCACCGTCGTCGGCCGCGGCGCGGAGGTCGGTGCCGGAGCCCGCCTCGACGGCGCGGTCCTGTTCGACGGCGCCCGCATCGAAGCCGGTGCCACCGTAGAGCGCTCCATCATCGGCTTCGGCGCCCGCATCGGCCCCCGCGCCCTCGTCCGCGACGCCGTCATCGGCGACGGCGCCAATATCGGCGCCCGCTGCGAACTACTACGCGGCGCTCGAGTCTGGCCCGGCGTCCAAATCCCGGACGGCGGCATCCGCTTCTCCACCGACGTCTGAGCGCTTACGTCTTACTCCGGGCGTCTTACTCCGGGCGGATTTTCCAGATGTAGCGGGTTTTGGGGCGGCCTGCTCGGCCGTAGTCGGATTTACGGTCGACCAGGCCGTCATCGGCGAGCTTTTCGAGGTAGCGCCAGGCGGTGATGCGGGAGACGCCGACGGTGGTTGCGGTGTCGGCAGCGGTGATTCCGCCGGGGGCGTCGCGGACGGTGCGGGAGATTTCGTCGAGCGTTTGTGGGGCAACGCCCTTGGGGGCGGTGGCGCGTTGGTCGGAGGTGCGTAGCGCGCTGAGGGCGCGGTCGATGTCCTGTTGGGAGACGGCGGTTTCGCCCGCGGGGAGGGCGGTGCGGAATTCGAGGTAGCGTTCGAGTTTGTCGCGGAAGGCGGCGAAGGTGAACGGCTTGAGGAGATACAGCACCACGCCGTAGGAGACGGCGGTGCGCACCATGGCCAGGTCTCGGGCCGAGGTGATGGCGATGACGTCGGGGCGCGGCGCAAGGCCGGTAAGCGCGGCGGCGACGTCGAGGCCGCTGGCGTCGGGCAGGCCGATATCCATGAGCACCAGGTCGATCGGCGCACTATCGGCGGCGGCATCGGCGGCGGCGCGCATTGCCTCGCGGCCGGTATGCGCCACGGCGACCGGGGTGAAGCCGGGAATGCGCTCGACGTATGCGCGGTGCGCCTCGGCGATCAATGGCTCGTCCTCGACGATCAACACTCGGATCATCGCGCGTCCTTTCGCGGAATCGTCACTGTCACGGCGCTTTCCGGATCTCGTTCGGTACCGATCACACCGCCGTGGCGGTCGACCAGTCGGTGTACCAGTGCCAGGCCGAGGCCTTGGTGGTCGGCTTTGGTGGAATAGCCGCGTTCGGCGGCGCGGGCGAAGGTCTCGGCGGACATTCCGGGTCCACTGTCGGCAACCCGGACGAACAGCGCCGAATCCCCGTTCGCCGATCGCGCCGTATCGAACCCCGCGGCCAACTCGATCGCGAGCGTCGGATCGGCCCCCGCCGGATCGCAGGCATGGTTCGAATCCTGTTGGCGCACAGTAACTTCCACCCATCCATCGGCGCCCTCGGCGGCCGCGTCGATGGCATTGTCGATCAGATTGCCCACCAGCGTCACCGTCTCCTGTGCCGACAGCGGCGCGGTCGAATCGAGCGCCGTATCCTCGGTGATCGTCAGCTCGATGCCGCGTTCGGCGGCCTGGTTCACCTTACCGAGCAGCAGCGCCGCCAAGGCCGGGTCGCCGACCGAGGTCAGCAGCCGATCGATAAGGGCTTGGGACAGTTGCAGTTCCGCGGTCGCGAACTCCACCGCCTCCCGGTAGCGGCCGAGCTCCACCATGGTGATCACGGTGTGCAGCCGATTGGCCGACTCGTGCGCCTGCGCGCGCAGCGATTCCGCGAAACCGCGCACCGAATCGAGTTCGCCCATCACAGTCCGCAGTTCGGTGTGGTCGCGAATGGTGATCACGGTGCCGATCGGCCGGCGCTCCCAGGTGACGACATCCTGATTGACCAGCAGAATCCGATCCGTGGTCACATGCATCTCATCACGGACCACACCCCAGCTCATGCGCTGCATCGAGATCGGCAGATCGCCGCGCACGACCATACCGTCGGGCAGATCGAGCAACCTGCGCGCCTCATCGTTGACCACCTCCGCGCGCTGACCGGTCGGTCCGAAAACCACCAGCCCCTCGTGGATCGAATGCAGCACCGCATCGTGCTGCTCATACAGCGTGCGCAGCTCATCGGGCGCGAGACCGTGCGTCTGGCGGCGGATCCGGCGGCTCAACAGAAACGAACCCGCCGCCGCGACCGCGAGGCCAGCGGCGGCGACACCGAGGATCAACGGCAGCTGCGTGCCGACCTGATCGCCGATCCGTGCCCGGGTGACGCCCGCCGAGACCAACGCGATGATGCGCCCGTTGTCATAGACCGGAGTAACCGCCCGGATCGAGGGACCGAGCGTGCCGGTGAAGGTCTCGGTGAAGGTCTGCCCGGCCAGTGCGCGGTCGATATTGCCGCTGAACGGCTGCCCGATGCGCTCGGGCATGGTGTGGGTGTACCTGGTCCGGTCCGGTGCCATCACCACGATGAAGTCCATGCCGGTCTGGAGGCGGGTCCGCTCGGTCACCGGTTGCAGCAGCGCGGTGGGGTTGGGGGTATGCAGTGCCTCGACGGTGGAGGGCGCCTGCGCGACGGTCACCGCCACATCGGTGACTTCCCGCGAGGTGGTGACATCGCTGTTGTGCCGGGCGTCGAGCACCGCGAGCACCGCCCCGATACCGATAACCAGCCCGAGCACCACGAGCTGGAGTACGAAGGCCTGTCCGGCCAGCGATAGCCGACCACGTCCCCCGTACTTCTCACCGCGCAACACTGTCTTTCCTCGAGCCATTGAACGTAATGCACCAAAGCGTGACCGCCGTCACCTCCAGAGCCAACATTGTGCACGTGATGGCGTGAGCCACCTCACCCCGGTACCAATGAAGAGGACTTTTCCCGCTATGAGCGATGTGCAGAAACGGCAGCCGCGCGACCGTACCCACTGGCTGTATCTCGGCGTGATCGTCGCCGTAATCGCGGGAATTCTGGTCGGCTGGTTGGCGCCTGAATTCGGTCAGGACGTGGCGCCGCTGGGCACCATGTTCGTCAATCTGATCAAGATGATGATCGCGCCGGTCATCTTCTGCACGATCGTGCTCGGCATCGGATCGGTGCGCTCGGCGGCCAATGTCGGCAAGGTCGGCGGGCTTGCGCTCGGGTACTTCCTGGTCATGTCGACGGTGGCGCTCGCCATCGGAATGGTCGTCGGCAATCTGCTCGAGCCGGGCTCCGGCATGAATATCGCCAAGACCGCCAAACAGGGCGCGAAACTGGCCGATCAGGCCCATGCCGCGGGCGGCACCTGGGACTTCATCCAGAGCATCATCCCGACCACGCTGGTCTCCTCGCTGACCACGGGCAGCGTGCTGCAGGCGCTGTTCATCGCACTGCTGGTCGGATTCGCGCTGCAGGCCATGGGTGCGACCGGTGAGCCGATTCTGCGCGGTGTCGCCTCGCTGCAGAAGTTGGTGTTCCGGATCCTGTCGATGATTCTGTGGCTGGCCCCGATCGGCGCGTTCGGCGCGATCGCGAATGTGGTCGGCAAGACCGGCCTGGACGCGGTGAAGCAGTTGGCGCTGTTGATGGTCGCGTTCTACCTGACCTGTCTGGTCTTCATCTTCGGTGTGCTCGGCGTGCTGCTGTGGGCGGTATCGCGGGTGTCGATCTTCAAGCTGGTCCGCTACCTGGCGCGCGAGTATCTGCTGATCCTGGGCACCTCCTCCTCGGAGTCCGCGCTGCCGCGGCTGATCGCGAAGATGGAGCATCTCGGCGTCGAACGCACCACCGTGGGTGTCGTTGTGCCGACCGGATATTCGTTCAACCTGGACGGCACCGCCATCTACCTGACCATGGCGTCGCTGTTCATCGCCGACGCGATGGGCAAACCGCTCAATATCGGTGAGCAGATCGGCCTGCTGCTGTTCATGATCGTCGCGTCCAAGGGTGCGGCCGGGGTGACCGGCGCGGGTCTGGCCACCCTGGCGGGCGGACTGCAGAGCCATCGCCCCGAACTGCTCGACGGCGTCGGCCTGATCGTCGGCATCGACCGGTTCATGTCCGAAGCCCGTGCGCTGACCAACTTCTCGGGCAATGCCGTCGCCACCGTGCTGGTCGGCACCTGGACCAAGACCATCGATATGGAGGGGGTCCACTCGGTCCTCGACCGCAAACTGCCCTTCGACGAGCGGACCATGGTCGACGATGACCACGGGCCGCGGACACCGCAGGAGCCGGACGCCGTCGACATGGTGAAGGTGTAAGGCCCTGTCCAGACGAGGAGATAAGCCGTGACCGCCGAACGATGGTTCCCGACCGAAGGTGATCTGCACCTTCGGATCTCGGTGGCCGGTGTGGCGTTCGACTACACCGCCACCGCGGCGGCGGTACGCAATCTGCTCCACGACTGGCGGCGAAGGCGCTGGTGCACAATCGAATTGATTCGCGAAACCGTTGACGACCGCCGACTGCTACCGCGCCTGCCGTGTGAACGCCTGTTCCTCGGGTCGTGACCGGCAGCACAAAGGGGCCTGCAGGATCTGCGGGCCCCTTTGTGCTGCGCGGCTCAACTGGCCCACTTCTCCGGGTTCAGGTAGTGCTGGGTGATCGCGGTAGCGTGCCCGTGTCCGAAGCCGTGCTCGGACTTCAGCCACTCGACGAGTTCCTTGTGCGACTTCAGGTTCGAGGCGACCATGGCGGCCTTCCACTCGTCGATGGTGCGGCCGTATTTGGCCTCGATCGACGGGAAGTAGGACGCGGGGCCGTGCGGTTCGGTCGCCATGGTGTTGATCTCCTGTATTCGTCGTGCGCTCATCGGTATGGACGAAGCCGTCGTCGGAAACTCATCGCGCACACCGCAACGGATCACACACAGCGACGCCGCCCCGGGGTGGGGCGGCGTCGTGCTGCGCGATCGGTCTGGTCTGTCGTTGCGCTGGAATCGACCGGTCCGATTCAGGCGTTGACCGCGACGGCGGCCGGGCGAGTGGTCACGCTCCGCTCGCGGAGCAGCAGGATGCCGGTCGCGATGACGAAGACCGCCGTCAGGCCGTGCACCAGCAGTGCGGTGGCGGTGGAGCCGTGCCAGCTGAGGACGGTGAACATGTCGCCGATCGGAACCAGCGCGATCACCAGGGTCACGATGCCGAGGGCGTAGCGCTGCTTGGTGGCGAGCAGCACCAGGATGATCAGTCCGGAGACGGTATCGCGCACACCCTTGAGGTTCATGAAGGCGACCGCGTCACCCGAGGGCCATTCCGGCAGGCCGAACCCGGTGGCGATGGTTTCCGGGGTGAGCAGGTAGCTGATGCCGATGTAGAGGATGAAGGCCGCGCCGATGAGGGAAAAGGCGGTGGCGATGCGCGAGATGGTCATGGCGTGCTCCTCGATGTGGTGCTTGTGCTGCTCTGATTGCTAGCGTTGCTAGGTATGAGAGCAACGATAATGGAGCTTCGTTAGTTTGTCTAGCGCTGCTAGAATTTTGGGCATGACCACGCAGAACCGCAAAGAGCGCGAACGTGCCGAACGCCATCAGCGCATCATCGACACCGCCCGCGAGCTCGCCGAAACCTCGGGCTGGGAGGCGGTGACCGTGCGCCGCCTCGCCGAGAAGATCGAATACAGCCAGCCGGTGCTCTACAGCCACTTCGCGGGCAAGGCGGCGATCGTCTCGGCCGTCGCCGAAGAAGGCATCGTCGATCTCACCGCACACCTGCGCGAGCGGCGGGCCCGCGCGAAAACGCCGGTCGAGGCGCTAGAGGCCATGGTGCGCGGCTACCTGGACTTCGCGACCGAGAATCCGGCCCGCTACGACGCGATGTTCGTCCTCAATACCGAACTCACCTTCGGCAACGATGCCCCGCAGGCGCTGAAGGACGCGTTCGGCGAGATCCAGAGCGCCTACGCGCCATTTGCGGGCGAGTTCGATCTGCAGGCGGGCACCGAGGTGCTCTGGAGCACGATGCATGGGATAGCCACCCTGGATCGCAGCGGTCGACTGGTCGATGACCTGCGCGAAGAGCGCATTCGGGTGCTGCTCGGCCAATGGACGCAGCAGGGCACGAATGGGTGATCGATACCTCTCGGGGGTGACGGCACGGCCCGGGTCGACGCGGCAGAATCGAGATATGCCAGATGTCGTCGTGGTCGGTTCCGGTCCCAACGGTCTCGCCGCGGCGGTGATCCTGGCCCGTGCCGGACTCGACGTCGAGGTGCACGAGGCGGAGACCACCGCGGGCGGCGGATCTCGCACGCTCGAGCTGACGCTGCCCGGATACCGGCACGATTGCTGCGCCGGAGCGCATCCGATGGCCTTGGCCTCGCCCGTCTTTCGTGCCTTCGACCTGGCTGCGCACGGTGTCGACCTGCTCGCCCCCGAGGTGTCCTACGCCCACCCGCTCGACGGCGGCAGAGCCGGACTGGCTTGGCGGGATCTCGACCGCACGGTGGCCGGTCTCGGCCGCGACGGCGCGACCTGGCGATCGCTGTTCGGGCCGATGGTCCGGCATTGGCAGTCGGTTGTCGACTTCGCCATGTCGGATCTGCGCCGCCTGCCCGGTGATCCGCTGAGCGGACTGCGCTTCGGGCTGCGGGTACTGGAACAGGGATCGCCCCTGTGGAATGTGCGCTTTCGGGATGACACCGCCGCCGCACTGCTGACCGGCGTTGCCACGCACGCGATTACGCCGCCGCGCGCCATCCCCGCCGCGGGCGCTGGCATGCTGCTCGGCACCCTCGCCCATGTCGGCGGTTGGGTGCTGCCACGGGGCGGCAGTCAGGCCATTCCCGATGCGCTGAGCGCCGAACTCGAACGTCTCGGCGGCAAGGTCAGCACCGGACACCGAGTCGACACACTCGACGAATTCGCTGGTGCGCGAGCGATCATGCTGGATACCGCGCCCGCCGAACTGCTTCGTATGGCGGGGGACCGGCTGCCAGCGCGCTATGCGAAGGAGCTGCGCCGCTTCCGTTATGGCGGTGCGGCCTGCAAAGTCGACTTCGCGCTGTCCGGACCGGTGCCGTGGCAGGCGCAGGGCTGCGCGCTCGCGGGGACCTTGCATCTGGTCGGCACCCGTGCCGAAGCGATGGCGGCCGAAAGGACCATCGCCGCAGGACAACACGCGGACCGTCCGTACGTACTCGCCATCCAGCCCGGCGTTGTCGACGAGACCCGGGCTCCGGCGGGCGGCCACACGCTCTACACCTACGCGCACGTTCCGAACGGATCCACCCGCGATATCAGCGACGATGTGATCGCCCAGGTGGAACGATTCGCCCCCGGTTTCCGTGACTTGATCCTGGCCAAGAATGTCGTTACCGGTGCCGAAATGCCCTCCCACAATGCCAACTACATCGGCGGCGATATCTCGGCGGGCGCGATGACCCTGCGCCAGTTCGCCTTCCGCCCCGTCCCGCGCTGGAACCCGTACGCCACACCGCTACCCGGCGTCTACCTCTGCTCCGCCTCGACCCCGCCCGGTCCGGGCGTACACGGAATGTCGGGATTGCACGCGGCTCGGCATGTGCTGCGTCGGGAGTTCGGAATACGTACCGACCCACTGGATCTGCTGCGCACGCCGAAACCGGCCTGAGCGGACTTACCAGTACTTCGAAGCTGGGCGAAACGCGATAGCCGCCCAGCACTGAACGGCGGCAGGAACTGCTCGTCAGACGGTCTGCCTGCGGTAGAGGTCCGGCTCGAGATACATCACCCGTGCGGCGGGTACGGCGGCCCGGACCCGCGCCTCGGCATCGTCGATGGCCGCGGCGATCTCCGCGATATCCAGATCGGGCACGATCGAGATCTTCGCCGCGACCAGGATCTCCTCGGGACCGAGGTACTGCGTCTTGAGGTGGATCACCCGATCGATGCGCTTGCCGTCGACCAGATTGGCGCGGATCGCCCTGTCCTCCTCCGGAGTCGCGCCCTCACCGATCAGCAGGCTCTGCATCTCCACGATCAGGATCACCGCGATGATGCCGAGCAGTCCGCCGATGGCCACCGTGCCGATGCCATCCCAGACCGGATCATCGGTGAGCATGGTCAGCCCGACCGCGGCGAATGCGAAGACCAGACCGATAAGGGCGCCGGTGTCCTCGAGCAGCACCACCGGCAGTTCGGGACTGCGTGAGTTGCGGATGAACCGCCACCAGCTCGCATTTCCCTTGAGCGGGATGGATTCTCGCATCGCCGTGGTGAAGCTGTAGCCCTCCAGGCAGATGGCGATGAACAGGATGACGATCGCGACTATCGGATTGCTCAGCTCCTCTGGATGCTGGATCTTGTGCACGCCCTCGTAGATGGCGTAGATCGAGCCGAGCGTGAACAGCACCAGTGCCACGATGAACGAGTAGAAGTAGCGATTGCGCCCGTATCCGAACGGATGCAGTTCGTCGGCGTCCTGCGCGGCGCGGCGCTGACCGAGCAGCAGCAGACCCTGGTTGGCGGTATCGGCGACCGAGTGCACCGCCTCGGCCAGCATGGATCCCGAACCGGTGATGAACGCGCCGACGAACTTGGCCGCCGCGATCCCCGCATTCGCCGACAACGCGGCCAGAATCGCCTTCTTGCCACCACCAGCCGACATGTGTGGACTTCCTCCTGTGTTCGATTTGCAGCGCCTGCGGCGCTGCGTGTTCACGCCCCCGAGTATTCAGCATCGCGTAGCGATTCGATGCGGGGTGGTGGTCGGGCGAGGTCAGGCGGCGCCACCTACACACGCGCAGAACAACTGCGCATCGCCCTCCACCGCCTGCGCGCGAATCTCACTGTCGGCAGCCGATATCCACGCCGCCGCACCGCGCCCCAACACCAGCGAGGTTCCGCCCTGCAGCAGCCGCGCCGTCCCCGCCGTGCACAGCACGATTCCGGGACCCGCCGAGGTCAGCGGCACCTGTCCGGATCCGGCGGTCAGATCGAACCGCCGCAGCGCGAATTCCGGCGCGGGTGTCCGATAGCGCACCGACCCGTCGCCCGCCGGTTCCGGCAATACCACCGGCAGATCGATCGGCTCGAAATCCAGCACCCGCAAGAGCTCTGGCACATCGACGTGCTTGGGCGTCAGACCGCCGCGCAGCACATTGTCGGAGTTGGCCATGATCTCCACACCGAGCCCGCGCAGATACGCGTGCAGATTGCCCGCCGCCAGGAACAGCCCCTGTCCCGGCTCCAAGGTCAGTCGGTTGAGCAGGAGCGCGGCCAGCACCCCGGCATCGCCCGGATAGGCCTCGGCGAGTTCGAGCGCGGTGCGCGCCTCGGCGGTGAACTGGCGGCTGCCCTTGACCGACAGGTAGCGCACGCAGCCGTCGAGCACTTGGGGCAGCAGTGTGGCCAGCACATGCTGCGGCAATGTGATCCAGGTGGTGAACAGGGTCCGCAGTCCGGCCGAATCGGGTTGGGCGGCAAGCAGGTCCGCGTAGGAGCGCAGCCCGGGCACATCCAGTGCGCGCAGCAGTTCGACTGTGCGGCGCGGATCCCGGAATCCGGCCAGCGCCTCGAACCGGTCCAGCGCCACCACCAATTCCGGTTTGTGATTCTCGTCGCGGTAGTTGCGCATCGGCGAATCCAGCGGCACCCGCGCGCGGTTCTCCAGCTCGAATCCGGCACGCGCCTGCGCCGAACTCGGGTGCGCCTGTAGCGACAGCGGTTCCTCGGCGGCGAGGATTTTCAACAGGAACGGTAGCCGCCCGCCGAATTCCGGTGCGGCGGCGCCGAGTTCGCGCTCCGGATCGGCCGCGACCAACTCCAGCAGGGAACGGGTGCTGTTCTCGATGCGGACATGTGCCGGATCGGCGGGGTGGGCGCCGAACCACAGTTCCGCCTCAGGATGCGCCGAGGGGACCGGTCGGCCGCACAACCGAGCGAGTGCGGTGCGAGAACCCCAGGCATAGGAACGCAGCGCACCAACGAGTTCGTGCACTAGTAGCGTCCCCCGTCGAGCTGTTGCGTGGTCGGGTTCGCATCGCCGCGCGCGCCGATCAGCCGCAGATAGGCCGCGGCCATCTCTAGGCGCAGCGCGAGCACCGCGAGTTGTTCGAGTTCACTGGCATGGCCGATGGTCCCGGGCAGGGGTGCGCCCGATTCGTCCACCCTGGCCGGTGCCGGCGCGGCGGGATCGCTGAGCGAAGTGTGCAGCACCTCGACATCCGCGCTCACCAGATCGGCGTCGACCAGACCCGATCCGGCACTACCGAAGACGGCCAGCCTGCGCCGTGCCGCCGCCTGATCGAGATCCGCACTGAGCACGAATATCCGGATCCGCTCCACCGGCGCGGGTCCGTCGAGTTCCTCGTCGTGGAACAGCGGATCGTAGTTCGGCGCGGTTTGTCCGGCGGCCTCGACCATGCGCGCATTGGCGGCGACGGCCTCGGCCAGCGTCACCGCACTGGCCACCTTGCCCGCCGACTGCAACAGCACCTCGGCACCGTGCTCGGCCAGTTCGTTGGTGGCAGGGGAGTCTCCGGCCAGCACGATGCCGCGCTGGTGCATGCGCGCGGCCAGCGTCTTGGCCGGATTGTGGAAGACCTCGTTATGCGGACCATCGCGCAACGCCTCGGCATCGAGCACGTCGGCCAGTTCGGTCAGATCGGGTACGACCGCACCCGAACGGGCCGGATCAACGATGCGCAGCACCGCGATACAGGCCGCGAGGAAGCGCAGCAGCCGGTTGTGGTCGAGGACCGGAATCCGTGGCTCCAGCAGCGACGTACGCCCGGCTGCGGCGGCACGCAGCGGTCCTTCGTGTGGCGCGGCGACCACCACCTCGGCGCCCCGGCGCTGCGCGCGGTCGACCGCGTCGATCAGCCGGGGATCACCGGCGTCATCGCCCGCGACGAGCACCACATCCAACGGTCCGACCCACGGTGGGAGAGCGGCGACGGGCACCACGGGTAGGCCCGCGCGGTCGCCGAGCGCGGCGACGATAAGGCTGGCGGCACGTGCGGCCCGGCCCGCGCCGGAGACCAGCACCACGCTGCGTGGCCGCAGATCGACGAGGCGCGCGAGCGCGTCCTCACCGATGGCCGCCGCGGTCGCGCGCACCTGCGCGCCACCGGATGCGGCGGAGCGCAGGGCGCCGCCGACATCGGCCGCCTCGAGTGAAGCGGCATCGTCGAGGTCGAGCACCGGTGTTCCAGCGATCATCGGGCGTCCCACCTCCCCTCATCGCGCTGTGTGCGGTCCCGCCCTGCTCCCACCCGGGCTGTCGACTCTGAGCTATCGACACGGGCGCCCAGGTCGGGCGAATCCAACGTCTGTGATTCCACTATTCCAGTCAGGAGTGCACGATGCTCAGGATCTCGGCATCGGGCTGAGTCGTCTACGTCCCTAGTCGTCGAATCCTGAGCATGTGATTCCATTCCGCCGTAATTCCACTATCCCAGTCAGGAGCGGACGATGCTCAGGATCTCGGTTACGAGTGCGTCTACTTCCTCCGTTGACCGGGCCTCGACGTTCAGTCGCAGCAACGGTTCGGTATTCGACGCGCGCAGATTGAACCAGGCGTCATCGGCGAGCTGAACGGTGACCCCGTCCAACCGGTCCACCGAGACGGCCCGATCCCCGAATGCCTCCACCACAGCCATCGTTCGCTCCTTCGCGTCCGCCACCGTCGAGTTGATCTCTCCGGACGCCGCATACGTTTGGTACGACGACATGAGCTCCGAGATCGGCCGATCCTTCTCGCCGAGCGCGGCCAGCACATGCAATGCCGCGAGCATGCCGGAGTCGGCGCCCCAGAAATCGCGGAAGTAGTAGTGCGCGGAGTGCTCACCGCCGAATACCGCGCCGGTGGCCGCCATTTCCTGCTTGATGAACGAGTGCCCGACCCGGGTGCGCACCGGAGTGCCACCGAGTTCGTGCACGAGTTCGGGGACCGCGTGCGAGGTGATGAGGTTGTGGATGATGACCGCGCCGGGCTCCTTGGCCAGTTCCCGCTCGGCGACCAGTGCGGTGATCGCCGATGGCGAAATCGGGTCGCCGTTCTCGTCGACCACGAAGCAGCGGTCGGCGTCGCCGTCGAAGGCCAGGCCGATATCGGCGCCGGACGTGCGAACCAGATCCTGCAGATCGACCAGATTCTTCGGATCGAGCGGATTGGCCTCGTGGTTGGGGAACGAGCCGTCCAGTTCGAAGTAGAGCGGCACCACCTTCAGTTGCGCAACGGTGCCGAGCACCTCGGGCACGGTGTGCCCGCCCATGCCGTTGCCCGCGTCCACCGCGATGGTGAGCGGACGGACATCATCGAGATCGACCAGCCCGCGCAGGTACTTCGCGTAGTCGGTCAGCAGATCGAGCTCGGTGGCGCTGCCCGGCGTGCCGTCGTAGCCGGGGACGCCGTTGATCACCTCGTCCTTGATGGTCGCCAGGCCGGTGTCCTGGCCCACCGGAAGCGCCTTCGCACGGCACAGCTTGATGCCGTTGTATCGGGCCGGATTGTGGCTGGCGGTGAACATCGCGCCAGGACAGTCCAGGTGACCGGAGGCGAAGTACAGCTGATCGGTCGAGGCGAGGCCGATGTGCACCACATCCAGGCCCTGGCCGAGTGCGCCGTCGGCAAAGGCGGCGGCGAGTTCGGGTGAGGATTCACGCATGTCGTGTCCGATGACCACGCGGGTCGCACCCTCGGCGCGCATCAACCGCGCGAAGGCGGCACCGACATCCTTGACGAATTCCCCGTCGATCTGTTCACCGACGACACCGCGAACGTCATACGCCTTGATCACCGCGTTCACGAATTCGGCAGAGCGGGCCACTGTCATGGTGACCACCCTAGTGGCTCCCACCGACGCCGCTGACACGGTCCCGCCCCGACCTCAGTTGGGCGGGTCCGGCAGCACTCGAAGGTGTCCGCGACGCCCGGTACGGGTGGCGCGCGGCGGGGGCGGTGTGTAGTCGGAGTAGCCACGCCGGTCGTGCTCCGGGGGACGGCGGCGCAATCCGGCCTCGCGGACCGCTTCGGCCAATGCCGTCAGATCGTCGTCATCCGGTGTGCTGGAGGAGAATCCGCCCTCGTGGCGCACCATCTCCCAACCCTTCGGCGCGGTGATGCGGGAAGCATGTGTTTCACACAGATCCCAAGAATGCGGTTCGGCCACCGTCGCCAGTGGCCCGACAACCGCGGTCGAATCGGAGTACACGTAGGTGAGCGTCGCAACAGCGGGATTCTTGCAACCTGGTCGGCAGCAACGACGCATGGGGATCACGCCGATGAGAGTAACCCCCTCGAGGCCGCGATGTGCTCAGACACGCTAAGGATTCGGGGTTTTCGGGCGCGAGTTCACCCGTCGCGATGCTGTGCCGTTGGTTCGCCCGCCGCGTTCGCTCACGCGCCCTCGGGGTCGATAATGTCCGGATCGACGCCGAGATAGGTGGCGATCTGCTGGACGAGCACCTCGCGCAGGAGATCGACGAGATCGTCCGGATCGCCCGCGCGCAGTTCGAGTGGCTTGCGGAACAACACGATTCGGGCCCGGGTGGCCACACCGTGTCGGTCCACACCGGCCGGTATGAGCCGCGACAGCGGCACCGGTCCGTCGGCCACCACCTCATCCGGCCAGGTAACCGAATCCGGGTGCAGCGGACGGATTTTCGGCACATCGTCGACCGCGATATCGAGTTTGGTCAGCCGATCGTGCCAGCGGGTGTCCAGCGGTGCGAATGCCTCGAGGACCAGCCGGTCGAACTGCTGCCCCCTGGTGCGCCACGCGGGCACGGTCGGCGGGAGCATCGGCCCGCGCACCCCGCGCCCACGGCGGATCACCGAACGTGCGGTCGGTGGACGACGGTTACGTGAACGGGCCATGACTAAAACTTAGGCCAATTCGCCGCCCCGTACCTTCGCCGCCCCGCTGGCGCGTTGGCGGCCGACGGCGCGGTACGGGGGTCGACTGCTGGGCGTGGCCCCCGGAGTCACCCATGCGCCAGCGAAGCAGTTGTCGCGTCGGCGACGCGCTGTGCTCGCGGGCAACTCCGGGGCATGCCCCAGGTCTCTAGCCGATGCCGCGCTTCAGGCGGCGCCGCTCTCGTTCGGAGAGGCCGCCCCAGATGCCGAAGCGTTCATCGTGTGCGAGTGCGTATTCCAGGCACTCGTCGCGTACCTCACAGCCCATGCAGATCCGTTTGGCCTCACGGGTCGAGCCGCCCTTCTCGGGGAAGAACGCCTCCGGATCGGTCTGTGCGCACAGGGCACGTTCCTGCCACTGCTCCTCGATGGATTCGAACATCTCATCGAAGCCCGTCACGACCAAGCTGAGCCGGGGTGCTGTCACTTCGTCGATCATCTCGGGCTCGATCCGATCCGGTTCGATCCGACCGATCTCTGCGCAGACGCCACGTGCTGCGCCTGCTGTGGAATCGGTTTGCGATACGCCGCCCGGCATGCCCGAAGGGGCCAGCTCATTGGCCATCGCTCCGCCTCCTCACTGTGTGTTAGCGCAGATTGATTCTTTCCGTCGGACCAACACGCACACCGACGGCCGTACCCCGCGACGTTGTCCCGCGGACATCCCCGAGCTTGCCACCCCGGTGCGAACACCTGTTCGAAAAGCTGTCCGCGCCTTGAACTCTCGCGCGAACCCGAAATGACATGACTGTGATTAGACACGCCGGACGTGTCGATGGTCAAGCCGCCGTCGCAATTCCGTTACTATCCGCAACCGCATTCCATAGCTGATCTTGAACGCGGAACAGCAAATGAGCAGCAAATATGGGATGAACCGCGGCCGCTCCGGCAGCGCATAGGCTGTGTCGATGTGACTCCACAACAAGCGGACACCGCACCCGCCAGTGGCCCCAAGATTGCCGTCCTGGTGGGCGGGGTCGGCGGCGCGCGCTTCCTTCAGGGTGTCCGGGAACTGCTGCCCGATGCCGACGTTTCTGCCATCGTCAATGTCGGTGACGACGTCTGGATGCACGGCCTCCGGATCTGCCCTGACCTCGATACCTGCATGTACACCCTCGGTGATGGCATTGATACCGAACGCGGCTGGGGCCGGGTCGCAGAGACCTGGCATGCCAAGGAAGAACTCGCCAAATATCATGCCCAGCCGGATTGGTTCGGGTTGGGGGATCGCGATATCGCCACGCACTTGGTTCGGACCGAAATGTTGCGCGCCGGGTACCCGCTCTCCGCGGTCACCGAGGCGTTGTGCAACCGATGGCAACCGGGCGTAAAACTCATCCCGGCTACCGACGATCGTTGCGAAACCCACGTTGTTGTCAGCGACCCCGACAACCCTGGCGAACGCCGCGCGATCCATTTCCAAGAGTGGTGGGTTCGCTACCGCGCGGACATCGAGACACACGGATTCGCCACAATTGGGGCAGATGAGGCCAAACCGGCGCCAAATGTGACGCAGATCATAGCCGAGGCCGACGCTGTGCTATTGGCCCCGTCCAACCCCGTCGTGAGCATCGGCGCCATCCTCGCGGTGCCCGGTATTCGCGGTGCGCTGCGCACCACCGAGGCCAAGGTGATCGGCATCTCCGGTGTGATCGACGGGAAGCCGTTGCGCGGCATGGCTGATGAATGCCTTTCGGTGATCGGCGTCGAGACCACCGCCGAGGCGATCGGGCGCTACTATGGCGCGCGCTCGGCCACCGGCATCCTGGACGGGTGGCTGGTCCACACCACCGATACCGCGGATGTGCCCGGTGTGGAGGTGCGCAGCGTGCCATTGCTGATGACCGATCCTCCGACCACCGCTGAAATGGTCCGGGAGGCATTGGATCTGGCGGGAGTCAAGCCGTGAATCAGGGAGGTGACGCGATGACCGAGCGGACCGTCGACGCGAACGGACCGGTCGACCACGCGGCGGGGGAGTTGCGCATCCTGCCGGTCACCGGACTGCCGGAGTTCCGGCCGGGCGATGACGTCGCTGAGCAGATCGCGGCCTGCGCGCCGTGGCTGGTCGATGGCGACATTCTGGTCGTCACGAGCAAGATCATCGCCAAGTCGGAAGGGCGCATCGTCGAGGCGCCGCTGGATCCGGAGGAGCGCGACAGCGCCCGCCGCGCCCTGGTCGAACAGGAGGCGGTACGCGTGCTCGCGCGCAAGGGCCGCACGCTGATCACCGAGAACAAACTCGGCATCGTGCAGGCCGCCTCCGGGGTGGACGGATCCAATGTCGAGCAGGGTGAACTCGTCCTGCTGCCCGCCGATCCGGACGGGAGTGCCAAGGCGCTGCGGACCGCGCTGGCGGAGCGGCTCGGCGTGCAGGTCGCGGTGGTCATCACCGACACCATGGGCCGGGCCTGGCGCAACGGTCAGACCGATACCGCCATCGGCGCGTCGGGTCTGCGGGTGCTGTACGACTACGCGGGCGCGGTCGACGGACAGGGCAATGAACTGCACGTCACCCAGGTCGCAGTGGCCGACGAACTGGCGGCCGCCGCAGATCTGGTGAAGGGCAAACTCGGCGGCGTCCCGGTCGCGGTGGTGCGCGGGCTGCCGGTCACCGATGACGGATCGTCGGCGGCAGACCTGTTGCGCGGCGGCATCGATGACCTGTTCTGGCTCGGTACGGCCGAGGCGATCGAGCGGGGGCGCGGCGAGGCGCTGCTGCTGCGTCGCTCGGTTCGCCAATTCGCCGACACTCCGGTCGATCCCGAAAGCATCCGCGCCGCGGTCGCAAAGGCGCTCACCGCGCCCGCACCCCATCACACCCGCCCGGTGCGCTTCGTCTGGGTCCGCAAACCCGGCCTGCGCGGCCAACTGTTGGAGGCCATGGCCGAGCGGTGGCGGGCCGATCTGACCGCCGACGGGCTCGACCCGGAGCGGGTGGAACGCCGAATCGCCCGCGGCCGAATCCTTTACGACGCACCCGAAGTGATCATCCCGTTCTGCGTGCCCGACGGTGCGCACGACTATCCGGATGAGCGGCGGCGCGGTAACGAGCGAACCATGTTCACCGTCGCGGTGGGCGCGGCCGTGCAGGGCCTGCTCGTCGCGCTGGCCACCGAGGGCATCGGCAGCTGCTGGATCGGCTCGACCATCTTCGCGCCGGAAATCACCCGCGACGTACTCGGCCTCGCCGACGACTGGAATCCCCTCGGCGCCATCGCCATCGGTCATCCCCTGGAGGAACTGACCCCCCGCCCGGTCTTCGGCCCCGGCCCCGGTCTGGTCGAGCTGTGAGCGTTCGGGAATTCGCTATCGGAGTCGACGAGTGAGCGCCAGTTCGCTGCACGCCTCGGCGACGACGCTGCTCGAATCGTGGCGGCCCGCGACGGGCACCGATGCATCGCTGCGGGAGGCGATGCTGGCATTCCTCGGGTCCGCACCGCGCGGATGTCTGCGTGAGCACGCACCCGGCCACATCACGGCCTCGGCCGTGGTCTTCTCTCATGATGAGCGTGCGGTCCTGCTGACCCTGCACCCGCGCGTCGGCCGCTGGATCCAACTCGGCGGGCACTGCGAGGAAGGTGACGAGACGGTGGCCGCCGCCGCGCTGCGCGAGGCCACCGAGGAGTCCGGTATGCCGGACCTGCGCATGGATCCGGAACTGTACGGCGCGCAAGCACATCCGATCACCTGTTCGCTCGGCCGCCCGACCAGGCATCTCGACCTGCTGTTCCGCGTCGTGGCCCCGGCCGGTGCCGTCCCGATCCGCAGCCACGAATCCACCGACCTGCGCTGGTGGCCGGTCGACGCATTGCCCGACAACGCCGACGTCCTGCTGCGCTGATCGGCCGAACCGCCACAGATACCGCGCACGATCGCCGCGTGATCCCGCATTCGCCGGGGTGACGCGGCGATTGTCATTTCGGGCGCGCCGCGCTCACATCGGTGTCCGATTTGCCGTTTCGGCCAGTCTTTACAAATTGTCTGATTTGTCTAGACGAGAGACAGATTGATCTCTATTGTCAAGAGTAAGTGGTACTGCACATCACATGTGATGTGCCGCTTTGATGAGGAGACAACGATGTCCACGGAAACTCATGCGTCCGGCCCTCGGGTCGAGGCGACCGACTGGCGCGACCGCAAGCGCTATCTGTGGCTGTGGGGGCTGTTCGCGCCGACCGGCCTCTTCACCATCGGCCTGCCGCTGATCTGGGCGTTCAATGAATTCGGCTGGCACAGGCTGGCCCAGGTGCCGTTCTGGCTGGGCCCGGTGCTGGTCTATGTGGTGATCCCGCTGGCCGATATCTTCTTCGGCCCGGACGGTGACAACCCGCCCGATGAGGTGATGGAGTACCTGGAGAACGACAAGTACTACCGCTACCTCACCTACCTCTACCTGCCGTTCCAGTACGCGACGCTGATCATGGGCGCCTACCTGATCACGGCGGACCACCTCAGCTGGCTCGGCATCGACGGCGGACTGCATATCGTCGACAAGATCGGCCTGGCCCTCACCGTCGGCATGATCGGCGGCATCGGCATCAATACCGCGCACGAACTCGGCCACAAAAAGGTCCATCTGGAGCGCTGGCTGTCGCGGATCGCCCTGGCCCAGTCGTGCTACGGCCACTTCTACATCGAACACAACCGCGGCCACCACGTGCGCGTCGCGACGCCGGAGGATCCGGCGAGTTCCCGGGTGGGCGAAACATTCTGGGCCTTCTGGCCGCGCACGGTCTGGGGCAGCCTGACCTCGTCGTGGCGCTTGGAGCGGACCCGGCTCGAGCGCCTCGGCAAGAAGCCGTGGAGCCTGCAGAACGAAGTGCTCAGTGCCTGGCTGATGTCGGTGGCGCTGTACGC
Source organism: Nocardia sp. NPDC004278 (assembly GCF_053602975.1). Taxonomy (NCBI): domain Bacteria; kingdom Bacillati; phylum Actinomycetota; class Actinomycetes; order Mycobacteriales; family Nocardiaceae; genus Nocardia; species Nocardia sp. NPDC004278. The sequence continues at coordinate 22,062 of NZ_JBSGEQ010000016.1, read as the reverse complement.
GGCGCTGCTCGCGGTATTCGGAATCGGTCTGCTGCCATACCTGATCCTGCAGGCGGTCGTCGGCTTCAGCCTGCTGGAGGCGGTCAACTATCTCGAGCACTACGGCCTGGTCCGCCAGCGCACCGCATCCGGCCGGTACGAGCGGCCCGCCCCAGTGCACAGCTGGAACAGCGACCACATCGTCACCAATATCTTCCTGTACCACCTGCAGCGGCACAGCGATCATCACGCGTATCCGACCCGGCGCTATCAGACGCTGCGCAGTTGGGACGGTGCGCCGAATCTGCCGAGCGGCTACGCCAGCATGATCCTGCTCGCCTACTTCCCGCCGCTGTGGCGGCGCGTGATGGACAAGCGGGTGATCGCGCACTACGGCGGCGATATCACCCGTGCCAATATCCATCCGGGCAAGCGGGACAAGGTGATCGCGCGCTACGGTATGCCCGGCGCGGAGGCGTGATCATGAGCAGATTTCGTTGTCCCGTATGCGATTACGTCTACGACGAGCTGAAAGGTGCACCGCACGAAGGGTTCCCGGCGGGTACGCCGTGGGAGACGGTTCCCGACGACTGGTGCTGCCCTGATTGTGGTGTCCGCGAGAAGATCGACTTCGAACCTCTGGGAGTTCCGAAATGAGTGGATACAAGAATGAGTGAATACAAGCTGTTCCAGTGCATCCAGTGCGGTTTCGAATACGACGAGGCCAAGGGCTGGCCGGAGGACGGAATCGAACCGGGCACCCGCTGGGACGATATTCCGGACGACTGGACCTGCCCGGACTGTGGTGCGGCCAAGGCCGACTTCTACATGGTCGAGATCGAACGGTCGTGAATTTTGACTGCGGCAACCACCCGTGACAACCTCGCGGGTATGCCGCGCACCGGACCGAGGGTTTCCTATCAGGAGGCGGCGCGGGAACTCCTGCGCACCTCTGTCCTGGATTCGATGCGCGAACTGCTGACCGAGCGGGACTGGTCGAAAATCACCCTGGGCGATGTGGCCACTCGGGCCGGAGTCAGCAGGCAGACCCTCTACAACGAATTCGGTTCGCGCGCCGGGCTGGCGCAATCCTATGCGCTGCGCCTCGCCGACGATCTGGTCGATCATGTCGGCTCCGCGATCGACGGCAACATTCACGACGCGCGCGCCGCATTCGAGGAGGGGCTGCGCGATTTCTTCCAGGCGGCCGCCGCCGATCCGCTGGTGCAGTCGCTGGTCGCCGGTGAGGTGAAGCTGGATCTATTGCGGCTCATCACCCTTGATGCCGAGCCGTTGCTCGAACACGCCACCGCGCGGCTGTCCATCGCCTTCCAGCACAGCTGGGTGCAGGCGACGGCAACCGAATCCGATGTGCTGGCCCAGGCTTTGGTGCGGATCGCGCTGAGTTATATCCCGACGCCGCCGGCGCCCGGGCGCAACGCACCCGCCGAATTGAGTGCAGTTTTCAGTCCGTACGTCGAGGCTATTCTTGCGTCGCAAGAACAGCACTGATCCCATCATTGGGAAGTTGACGGTTTGCGGTGAGTGTGCCGTGATTGTGGTCGCATGTGAAGGTGCTTAAAAACCAACCGGCAGGCATCTAACTGCTGACGCCTTTCAACGGCGAGCCGCTGTGTAACGGTCGTAAAGTCTGTATGTATTGTCATGCGTCGGAGTTAGGGTACTTACTTAGCGGGGCAAACGTGCAAACGGTTGGCAAACCGGCGGGGTCTCCCGACCCCAAACGCCATCTGTGGGTTCTCGGACTGGTCGCGCCTTCGATCGCATTGCTGCCATCACAGTTGGTCTTGCATACCGGCGCGCCGGTCTTCTGGTGGATCGGGCCGATCATCGTGCTGATCGTGATCCCCGTGCTGGACTGGGCCGTTGGTGAGGATGGCAGCAATCCGCGCGATGAGGATTACGAGTTGCTGTCCAACGACCGGTACTACAGGTGGTGCACCTATCTGTTCCTGCCGGTCCAGCTGATCGGCCTACTCATCGCCGCCTATATGTGGGCGGGCGACGATCTGTCCGTGGTCGACAAGCTCGGGCTCGCAATGACTCTCGGGTTCGTCAGCGGTATCGGCATCAACGCGGCGCATGAACTCGGGCATCGGGTCGAAAATCTGGAGCGCTGGCTGGCCAAGATCTCGCTCGCGCAGTCCGGATACGGACACTTCTTCGTCGAGCACAACCGCGGCCATCACGCGCGGGTGGCGACGCCGGAGGATCCGGCAAGCGCCAGGCTGGGCGAATCGCTCTGGGAGTTCTTGCCGCGCAGCATTTCCGGCGGATACCGCTCCGCCATCCGGCTCGAACGCGAGCGCCTCACTCGCAAGGGCAAACGCTGGTTCAGTCCGAATAACCACATCCTGCAGGCGTGGGCGATGAGCGTGGTGCTGTTCGGCACGCTGCTCGCGGTCTTCGGCTGGCGCGTGCTGCCGTATCTGGCGCTGCAGGCGGTGATCGGCGTCATGCTGCTGGAGACGGTGAACTACATCGAGCACTACGGACTGCTACGGGCCCGCCGCCCCAATGGCCTCTACGTGCGGTGTTCGCCGCGCGACAGCTGGAACAGTGACCATCTGGTCACCAATATCTTCCTGTTCCACCTGCAGCGGCACAGCGATCACCACGCCAACCCGGGGCGCCGCTACCAGACCCTGCGCAGTTCGATGCAGGCGCCGCAGCTGCCCGCGGGATACCTGTCCATGATCGTGTTCGCGGCCGTTCCGCCGCTCTGGCGCGCCATCATGGATCACCGCGTACTGGCCCATTACGGCGGCGACATCACCCTGGCGAATATTCAGCCGCGCAAGCGCCGCCGGATCCTGATGACTTACGGCGTGACCGCGTAGTTCACCTGGTCCGGCAGCGACTAGCCTTGTGTCGGTACTGACGAACCAGGAGAGGCTGATAGAGGCAGATGACGACCTCAGAACTTCCCGCACGCACGTCCCTGACCGCCGATGTCCGCAACGGCATCGAATACAAGGTGGCGGACCTGTCGCTGGCTGAATTCGGCCGCAAGGAGATCCGCCTCGCCGAACACGAGATGCCCGGCCTGATGGCCCTGCGCCGCGAGTACGCGGAGGTGCTGCCGCTCAAGGGTGCGCGCATCTCCGGTTCGCTGCATATGACCATCCAGACCGCGGTGCTGATCGAGACCCTGACCGCGCTCGGCGCCGAGGTCCGCTGGGCCTCGTGCAACATCTTCTCCACCCAGGACCACGCCGCGGCGGCCGTCGTCGTGGGCCCGCACGGCACCGTGGACGAGCCCAAGGGCACCCCGGTCTTCGCCTGGAAGGGCGAGACCCTGGAGGAGTACTGGTGGGCCGCCGAGCAGATGCTGACCTGGCCGGGTGAGCCCGCGAACATGATCCTCGACGACGGCGGTGACGCCACCATGCTCGTGCTGCGCGGCGCGCAGTTCGAGAAGGCAGGTGTGGTGCCGCCGGAGGATGAGGACCACTCGGCCGAGTACAAGGTCTTCCTGAACCTGCTGCGCGAGCGCTTCGAAACCGATAAGACCAAATGGGGCAAGATCGCCGAATCGGTGCAGGGCGTCACCGAGGAGACCACCACCGGCGTGCTGCGGCTGTACCAGTTCGCGGCGGCGGGTGAGCTGGTGTTCCCGGCGATCAATGTCAACGACTCGGTCACCAAGTCCAAGTTCGACAACAAGTACGGCACCCGCCACTCGCTCATCGACGGCATCAACCGGGGCACCGATGTGCTGATCGGCGGCAAGAAGGTATTGATCTGCGGCTACGGCGATGTCGGCAAGGGCTGCGCGGAATCGCTTGCGGGACAGGGCGCCCGGGTGCAGGTCACCGAGATCGATCCGATCAACGCGTTGCAGGCGCTGATGGACGGCTACGACGTGGTCACCGTCGAGCAGGCGATCGGCCAGGCCGATATCGTCATCACCTCGACCGGCAATAAGGACATCATCACCCTCGACCACATGAAGGCGATGAAGGACCAGGCCATCCTCGGCAATATCGGTCACTTCGACAACGAGATCGATATGGCGGCGCTGGAGCGTTCCGGTGCAACGAAATTGAATATCAAGCCGCAGGTCGACCTGTGGACCTTCAAGGAGTCCGGCAAGTCGATCATCGTGCTGTCCGAGGGGCGGCTGTTGAATCTCGGCAATGCGACCGGACATCCGTCGTTCGTGATGTCGAACAGCTTCTCCAACCAGGTGATCGCCCAGATCGAGCTGTGGACCAAGCCGGACGAATACGATAACGAGGTCTACCGCCTGCCGAAGCACTTGGACGAGAAGGTCGCGCGTATCCACGTCGAGGCACTGGGCGGCACGCTGACCAAGCTCACCAAGGATCAGGCCGAGTACATCGGCGTCGATGTCGAGGGTCCGTACAAGCCCGACCACTACCGCTACTGAGTAGGGTTACCCGTCGGCCCGATATGGGCCGACGGGCCGAGGCGGCAATTGATTTGGCGGAGGATTCGTGCTGATTGCGGTGGAGGGTCTCGACGGCGCCGGGAAGCGGACGCTGATCGATGGCGTTGCCGCGGAGCTGCGCGCCAAGGGCCTGCGCGTGGAAACGCTCGCCTTTCCACGCTACGGGCGCTCGATCCACGCGGATCTCGCGGCCGAGGCATTGCGTGGTGGTCATGGCGATCTCGCCGATTCGGTACACGGGATGGCGCTGATGTTCGCGCTGGATCGGGCGGGCGCGCGTGATGAGCTGTCGAAGCTGTTGGCCGACAATGACATCGTGATCCTGGATCGCTACGTGGCCTCCAACGCCGCGTATTCGGCCGCGCGAATGCAGCAGTCGGCCGACGGTGAAATCGTGCGTTGGGTGGGTGAATTGGAGTTCGGTCGCTTCGATTTGCCGGTGCCGATGCTGCAGCTGTTGCTGGACGTGCCGACCGAGGTTGCGGCCGAGCGTGCCCGGCTGCGTGGCGAACTCGACCGGACCCGTGCCCTCGATGCCTACGAACGCGACGGCGGTCTACAGCGGCGCACCGGCGAGGTGTACCGTGAGCTGGCCGAACGGGACTGGTACGGGCCGTGGTGGAGATACCGATCCGGTGACGATCCGGCGACGCTGGCTGCTCGAGTGGCCGAATTTGTTGCCGGATAAGGTTGGATGTGCGGCGGGATTGCACCAGTGTTGGCGTGGCGGCCCGTTCCGAGCGCGAGAGATGACAACATAGTAGTTATGAAGCCGAAGATTCTGGTCGTCGACGACGATATGGCACTCGCTGAGATGCTCACGATCGTCTTGCGCGGGGAAGGGTTCGACCCGCATGTGGTCGGCGACGGCACGCAGGCGCTGGCGGCGGTTCGTGAACTCCGCCCCGATCTGGTGCTGCTGGACCTGATGCTGCCCGGCATGAACGGCATCGACGTATGCCGCGTGTTGCGGGCCGACTCGGGAGTTCCGATCGTCATGCTGACGGCGAAGACCGATACGGTCGACGTCGTGCTCGGTCTGGAGTCCGGGGCCGACGATTACATCGTCAAGCCCTTCAAGCCCAAGGAGCTCGTCGCCCGCGTGCGTGCCCGCCTGCGCCGCACCGAGGAGGAGCCCGCCGAACTGCTCTCCATCGCCGATATTGTCATCGATGTGCCTGCTCACAAGGTGACCCGCGGTGGCGCGCAGATCTCACTGACGCCGCTGGAGTTCGATCTGCTCGTGGCGCTGGCCCGCAAGCCGCGCCAGGTCTTCACCCGTGAGGTGCTGCTCGAGCAGGTCTGGGGCTACCGGCACGCCGCCGACACCCGGTTGGTGAACGTCCACGTGCAGCGGCTGCGGGCGAAGGTCGAGAAGGATCCCGAAAACCCGGAGATCGTGCTGACCGTCCGCGGTGTCGGTTACAAGGCCGGACCCCCGTGATCGGAGGCGACGCGGATCGTTCGACCGCCCCGCCCACAGTGGTGCAGCGCATCGAACGATCCCTCGCGCCGGTGGTGGCTTGGCTCAAGGAAGTCGGCAGCGCACTCGGCCATGTTTGGCGGCGTTCGCTGCAGTTGCGCGTCATCGTGTCCACACTCACGCTGTCGCTGATCGTCATCACGATCCTCGGCGTGGTGCTGACCAGTCAGATCACCGACCGACTGATCGACGCGAAGATCAACGGCGCGGTCGAGGAGATGGATCGCGCCCGCAATACGGTGGAGAGCCAGCTGGCCGGTGTGCACGATATCGGCACCCAGCAGCAGCGTCTCATCGATGCGCGCAATGCGCTGTCCAACCGCGGCGGGGCCGGCCAATCCACCGGTGTCGCAGGCAGTTTCGACTCGGCGCTGAGCCTGGTCGGCGGCACTCCGCAGCAGCTGATCTCGACCGGGCCGATCCAGGAGGTGCCCGAGGAGTTGCGCCGATTCGTCGCGCGCAACCAGGTCAGCTACCAGTTCGCCACGGTCTCGGATCCGGACGGCTATCACGGCCGGTCGTTGATCATCGGCAGCCCGAGCGCGGAGATTCCGACGCTGCAGATCTATCTGATCTTCCCGCTTGCCAATGAGGAGCGCAGCCTATCGCTGATGCGCGGCACCATGATGATCGGTGGCATCGTGCTGCTGGTGCTGTTGGCCGCGATCACGGCGCTGGTCACCCGGCAGGTGGTGCTGCCGATCCGTTCGGCCGCGCGGATCGCGGGCCGCTTCGCCGACGGCAGGCTCAAGGAACGCATGCTGGTGCGCGGCGAGGACGATATGGCGCGGCTGGCCCAGGCCTTCAACGAGATGGCGGAGAGTCTGTCCAACCAGATCAGTGAGCTGGCGGAGTTCGGAAATCTGCAGCGTCGCTTCACCTCCGACGTCAGCCATGAACTGCGTACCCCGCTGACCACCGTCCGCATGGCCGCCGACCTCATCCACGGCAGCAGCGACGATCTGGATCCGGCCCTGGCGCGCAGCTCCGAACTGCTGGTCACCGAACTCGACCGGTTCGAGGGTCTGCTCAACGACCTGCTCGAGATCAGTCGCCACGACGCCGGTGTCGCCGAATTGCAGGTCGAATCGCTCGACGTGCGGATGTGCGCGCGGGCCGCGATCTCCACCGTGCGCCATCTGGCCAAGGAGTCCGGTGTCGAGGTTGTCATCGACATGCCGGAGGAGCCGCTGGTCGCCGAGGTCGATCCGCGTCGGGTGGAGCGGGTGCTGCGCAATCTGCTCGCCAATGCGATCGACCACAGTGAGGGCAAGCCGGTGCTGATCCGGATGCGCGGCGATGTCGAGGCCAATGCGGTCGCGGTGATCGTGCGCGACCAGGGTGTCGGCCTGCGGCCCGGTGAGGAGAAGCTGGTCTTCAACCGGTTCTGGCGTTCGGACCCGTCGCGGATGCGGCGTTCCGGCGGCACCGGACTCGGTCTGTCGATCAGCGTCGAGGATGCGAATCTGCACGAGGGCAAGCTCGAGGCCTGGGGCGAAATCGGCATCGGCGCGAGTTTCCGGCTGACGTTGCCGCTGGTGCGCGGTAAGAAGATGGGCGCGAGCCCGCTGCCGCTGGAACCGGGACTGCGCAAGGCATTGCCCGGGGCGCGAGCCGGTACCGAACCGGCCGGTCCGGTACCGGCCACCGAGGGCACCGTCACGGAGCTGGCTTCGGTGCACCGGGCCGAGACGAACGGTGCCGACGTGCCCCCGATCGCCGCCCAAGACTCCATGGACGCCGATTCGGACTCGAACGGCGGCGCGCCGAGCGCCAGCAACGGCGCGGGATCAGTGGCCGACGAGGCCGCATTCGACGCCGACAGCGCAGAACCACGGCAGGCCGGGCACAGCGTGCCCGGTGACGGCGGGGACGTACAGTCATGAGGATGCGTAGCTGGTATCCGAGGCGCACGTCGCTGCGGCTGTCCGCGCTCGGCGCCGCGGCGGCCGCGGCGTTGCTGGTACTCACCGGATGCGCGAGCCTGCCGGAATCCTCCGCACCCCAGGCGCTCGGCACCATCAATCGCCAGCCCACCTCCGACGGCCCGCCGCCGCCCATCGCCGGTCGCGATCCGGACCTATTGCTGCGCGACTTCCTGCAGGCCACCGCCGATCCGGCCAATCGGCACCTGGCCGCAAGGCAGTACATGACACCGTCGGCGTCGGCGCAGTGGGACGACTCCGCGGGCACCTTGATCGTGGACAAGGCCGATACGCTGCGCGAATCGCGCTCCGGCGATAAGGCGACGTATGTGATCCGGGCGCACAAGGTCGGCGAGTTGGCCGCCGACGGTGCTTACCGCGCGATCGACGCGCCGCTGGAAAACAAGATCGAGATGACCAAGGTCGACGGCGAATGGCGCATCGATGAGCTGCCCGACGGCGTGGTGATGGAGCAGACCGCGTTCGCCAAGTCCTACCGCCGCTACGTGCTGTACTTCGTGGACCCGTCCGGCGCCGCGCTCATCCCGGATCTGCGCTGGATCTCGGTGGCCAAGAACCAGCTGGCCCAGCGGCTGCTCAGCCTGCTCGCCGACGGCACACAGCCCGCACTCGCCGCGGTGGTGCGCAATGAACTTGCGCCACCGGTGACCTTGCGCGGCCCGATCACCAAGCCCAATAACGACGACACCGACGTCGGTGTGGGACTCGGCGGGGTGCGCATCGATTTTGCGAACGCCTCCGGACTGTCCCCACGCGATAAGGAGCTGTTGGCCGGACAGGTGGTGCTCACGCTGGCGGGTGCCGAAATCCTCGGCCCGTACATGCTGCTCGCCGACGGCAAACCGTTCGATGACCGCTTCGCCGCCAACGGATGGTCGGTCGCCGACGTCGAACAGCTCAGCCCCGCCGTGCTCGGGCGCAACCAGATCGGGCTGCACGCCCTGCGCAACGGTTCGCTGGTACAGGTCACCGACAGCGGCATGATCACCCCGCCCGGCTACTTCGGCGCGGTGAACAATCTGCAGTCGGTCGCGCTCTCGCCGGACGGACAACTGGTCGCCGCGGTCGCCGACGCCGGGCGTCCCCCGCCGGGACCGCCGCGCACACTGATGGTCGGCAGCTACGGCGGCAATGCCTTCCCGGTCGCCGAGGGTTCGACGATCAGCCGACCGTCGTGGAATGTCGATGGCACCGCGGCCTGGGCCGTCATCGATGGCGAGCGGGTCATCCGGGCGGTCACTGATCGCGGCACCGGGACGGTCTCGGTGCAGGAGGTCGATATCTCGGCGCTGATGGCCTCGACACAGGGGTCGTCGCTGCGACTGCCGATTACCGAATTACGGATCTCCCGCACCGGCGTGCGCGCCGCGCTCATCGCCGACGGCAAGGTCTATGTCGCGGTGGTCGAACGGCGCCCGGACGGCAAGTACGCGCTCACCTCGCCGCTGCAGCTAGCACTGACACTCAGCACCCGGGCGGTGTCGTTGAGCTGGCTTACCGCGGAAACCATCGTCATCGCGAGGGAGGGCAACGTCGATCCGCTGACAACTGTTTCGATCGACGGATCGCAGCCGACCCCGCAGATCAGCCAGAATCTGACCGCGCCCGTTCGGGTGGTCAGTGCCTCGCCCGAAGCCGAGTATGTCGGAGATTCGCGCGCGGTGCTCCAACTCCAGTACAGCGACCAGACCACGGACCGCTTCTGGCGCGAGGTACCCGGCCTCAATGGCGAGAACTCGGTCCCGGTACTGCCCGGCTGACCGGCGGCGGCGAAACGGGTACTGAGACAGGACATTCGGCCGGAGTAAACCTGTCGGTGGGTGGGCGCAGACTCGTGCGATGCGGACACTGCTCGATCTGATCCTGCCCACGGACTGCGCCGGATGCGGTGCGGTCGGGGTCGGCTGGTGTGCGGAATGTGCGGCGACGCTGGCCCGGACGCCGATGCGGGTGCGACCGCGCACCGATCCCGGTGTGCCGTGCTGGGCGCTCGGTCCGTACGCGGGTCCGGCGCGACGGGCGGTGCTCGCGATGAAGGAGCGCGGGCGACGCGATCTCGCGGAGCCATTGGGGCTGGCGCTGGCGGCCGGTCTGATGCGGCTGCGCGCCGATGCGCGGCCACTGGTGCTGATCCCGGCGCCGAGTCGGCGGGCGGCCGCACGACGTCGCGGCGGGGATCCTGTGGTCCGGACGGCGCGGGCGGCGGCGGGATGGCTGCCGGATTGCCGGGTGGTACCGATGTTGCGGGTGTGGTGGGGTGTGCGGGATTCGGTGGGCTTGACAGTCAGTGAGCGCCAACACAATATGCGCGGTCACGTAGTGGCCGCGCCAGGTGCCGGTGCCGTACCGGAGATCCCCGGGAATGCCGAGGTCGTGCTGGTCGACGATGTGCTGACGACCGGCGCGACGGCCCGCGAATCGGTCCGCGCGCTCGGCCGGATACGGGTGCAGGTATGTGCCGTGTTGGTGACGTGTTCGGCTTGACTCCGGGAAATTTGCGTGAACACTGGCGGACCGCTCGTTGGCGTACTAGCGTCGCGATCACACACCCGAACCGGGAGTTTGGAGGTGGCGCCTCGGACATCATGTGCCGAGAGAGTGTCAATCGGCACGGCTAATCCCGCCGCACGCACGTTGGTCTGTGCGGCCATATCCGGGAGGTACGCGTGACGACTTCTTCACGACCTTCAGTGAAAGTTGCCCCCTCTGTTAAAGAGGCCCAGTCCTCGGTGCTGGCTGACAGCACCCTGGAGGAGACAGCCGAACCCGCAGCGGACCGACCTCGAGCGCCTCGCGGCGATGTCGTGGTGAAGGGCCGCAATGTCGAGGTTCCCGACCATTTTCGAATTTACGTCGCGGAGAAACTCTCCCGTCTCGAGCGCTTCGATCCGTCGATCTTCCTCTTCGATGTGGAGTTGTTCCACGAGCGCAACCGTCGTCAGCGCAAGGCCTGCCAGCGCGTCGAGATCACCGCGCGCGGCAAGGGCCCGGTCGTCCGGGCGGAGGCCTGTGCGGACAGCTTCTACGCTGCCCTCGAATCGGTAACCGGCAAGCTGGAGAGTCGATTGCGCCGCACGAAGGATCGGCGCCGGGTGCACTACGGGGACAAGACGCCCGTATCGGTCGCGGAGGCTACCGCTGATCTGATCGACGATTCGCTGTTCGCGCCGCTGAACGAGACAGCGGCAGCGCACGACCATCCCGAGGTCGAGGGCCGTAGGCCCGCCGAAACCGAACCTGAGGATTACGCGGCCGGTCCCGGCCACATCGTGCGGACCAAGGTCCACAGTGCGACCCCGATGTCGGTCGACGATGCGCTCTACCAGATGGAGCTCGTCGGCCACGACTTCTTCCTATTCCAGGACAAAGAGACCGACCGACCGTCGGTCGTCTACCGTCGCCATGCATTCGACTACGGCCTGATCCGGCTCGCGTAGGCTCCCCCTGCTTCTCCGGGCATTCAGCCGATCAGCTGGGTGCCCGGAGATTTTGTATTGCGGGACCTGCTGTCCGGATCGGATCGGCTTCCCGATGCGGTTGTCGCGTGGGCGATCAGCGCCGTCGGTCTCGGAAAAAGGTTCTGTGCAGCAAGGAATCTCGGCGTTGCGGGCGCATGGCCGCCAGCATGACCAGGTCGGCGAAGGTCTCCGCATCGCGTTCGCGCGCGGATTCATAATCGCTGCGCCCCAGCACATATGCGATGGACTCCGGGGAGATCGATGGCAGCAGTTCGGCGATGGCCGACAGCGGTCGCGGGGTCGGCGCCGATGGCTCGGTCGCCGATTCCGGTCCGTGGCCGAGCAGCATGTGGCCCAGTTCGTGCACGATGATGTGTTCGGCATGCCATTCGGTCGTATCGGCGCCGTAGACGATGATGTCGCTGTCGCGCTTGGCAATCCACAGGCCGCTGCCGGTGCCGCAGCCGGTGCCGGCGAGCAGTGCGGTGTCCACCGGTTGCAGGGTGATGGTGCGGCCTCGATGCTCGGCGACGGCGTCGAGGTAGGTGCTCAGATTCCAGGGGGACGGTATCGGTACGTCCCGGGATACCTCCCGGAACCGGTTCTCCATACCGGGCATTCGTGGCGATCTCCTACAGCGATGCGGGTAGCTCACGATGCTACCCAGCCGTTGGAACTGCCCGATCCGCGGTCACCGCATGGGTTGGTCCGTACTTTCGATGAGTGTGGTCAACGCCGTGAGATCGATATCGGACCCGCGCAACGCGATGCTGGCAACATTGGCGTCACGCATGGTGGCCAGCAGTTCGAGTTCGCGATCGATCGCGGCCGCTGCGGCGCCGGTGGTGGTCAGATAGTCCGAGCTCACCCCGAAACACTGGGCGATCGCGGCGAGCAGGTCGGATCCGACTGGTGCGGAGTCGAATTCACCTCGGCGCAACCGGTCGAGCTGATCCGCCGGGACGGTGCGGGCCAACTGTATGCCGACCTGTTCGGCGACCGAGGCGGTCGTGCGCTCGGGCTCCGAACGCGGGTGCACGGTCGCGAAAAGTCGATTCACCTTGTGGCTGAGCGTCAGTCGCGCTCGATTCGTCGCCTCGTCGGTCATCTGCGTCGCCCTCTACTTCTTGCCGTTTCGAATCGATGTCGCACCCGGATTGGCCGCCAGCCAGCGCGCGCGGAATCTGGCCTCGGTGCCGGCGTCCACATCCTCCACCCGCCCGGCCAGCCAGCGACGATAGCGGCGTTCCAGTAGTTCGGCGGGATCGTTCGATTCGGCTGGCACGTCGAGCAGATGGGAGAACGCCATGGCGACCAAGGGGTGCAGGGGTCGGCCCGGACCACCGTTGCGTTCCAGCATCGCGGTGGCATAGCGCGCGGACAGTCGAGAGACGACGTCGTTCAGCTCCGAAATGGCCGACAGCAGTCGGGGTTCGGTGGTCCGGACGCGTTCGACCGCGTCGTTGAGCCGACCCGATGCCGCGAGCAGCCCGGTCAGATCCGAGATTTCGAAGCGGATCGAATCGGGTCCGGAGACGATTGACTCGTCGGTGCTCGCGGCAGGCGCCGCGCCCTCGCGGGCGGCAGGGTCGCCGCCCGCGTAGGTGCGGGCCGCACTGCCGGGCAGCCAGCGCAGCGGCGCGTCGAGCTTGTTCAGGGTGTGCGTGCTGATCGCCGCGTCGCCATCTTCGATTTTGCGGATCGTCGGCGCCGAGGGCCCTCCCAGATCGCCGATCTGCATCTGTGTCAGGCCGAGTTCGTCTCGGCGCTCCTTGATGATTCGGCCGAAGCGCTTATGTCGCGACAGCTCCGAAGGGCTTTGCATAGTGAGGCTCATGCTAGAGCTCTTTTGGGTGAAAAGACAACTTCATAGAAAAGATTTGAAAAACGAATGGAAAGATTGCTATCGTTTCCTTGCGCCGGAAGGGTGTCGACGTCGGCCTTGCGGGTTCCGGAATGAGCAGGGGCGTTCGCCGGGACGGGCGCCCCCGGTCTGCTGCGCAACGGCGCGCCGCAGGCCGGGACCGGTTGAGCGCAGGCTCGTTTCGGGTGTGCGGCGTCTCGGCTCAGCGGCAGATGGAGGGGATCGCTGAGCCGGGTACGCCGGCCTGGACGTTGAACTTACTTCCGAGTAAGTTTGGGGAATAGGTCTCTCGAGGAGGACAAACCCCATGGCTACCAATGCTGCTCGCCGTGCCGTCATCGTCTCCGGTGCGCGCACGCCGTTCATCAAGGCGTTCACCGACTACACGCGGATGGATTCGATCGCGTTGGCCGATGCCGCGGTGCACGGGCTGCTGGAGCGGACCGGGCTGCCCGGTGCACAGGTGCAGGCCATTGTGTGGGGCGGGGTGATCCTGCCGAGTGCGGCGCCGAATATCGCGCGCGAGATCGCGTTGGATCTCGGTCTCGACGCCGGGTGCGAGGGGTACACGGTGACGCGGGCGTGCGCCTCCGGACTGCAGGCGATCACCTCGGCCGTCGCGGCGATCGAGCGCGGCGAATACGACATCATGATCGCCGGAGGCAGTGATTCGACCAGCAATGCCGAGGTGAAGTTGCCGCAGAAGCTGGTGCACGCCGGAGCGCCGCTGGCACTGGGCAAGCCGAAGCCGAAGGATTATCTCGCGGCGGCGCGTCAGCTCGCGCCGTTCACCGATCTGCTGCCGAGTCGACCGAAGATCGCCGAACGCACCACCGGTGAGGTGATGGGAGAGTCGGCGGAGAAGATGGCCCGCATCCACGGGATCAGCCGCGCGGAGCAGGATGAATTCGCGGCACGTTCGCATCACCGTGCCGCCGCGGCCATCGATTCGGGGCGATTCGATGACGAGGTGCTGCGGGTGCGCACGCCGGACGGCGCGGATATCATCCGCGATGGACTGGTGCGCGCGGGTACCAGCGTCGAGAAGTTGGCGCGGTTGCAGCCGGTCTTCGCCCGCGACGGCAGCGTGACCGCGGGCAATGCCAGCCCGCTGACCGACGGTGCGTCAGCGGTGCTGCTGATGAGCGAGGAGACCGCGCATGCCCTCGGCTATCGGCCGCTGGCGGCGTTCCGCTCGTGGAGCTATGTCAGTGTGGACCCGACCGATCAGGTGCTGATCGGCCCGGCCATCTCCATGCCGCGCGCCCTCGATAAGGCCGGAATGTCATTGGGCGATATCGATTTCGTCGATATCCACGAGGCCTTCGCCGCCCAGACGCTGTCCGTGCTCGCCGCACTGAACAGCGACGAGTGGGCCAAGACCCGTCTCGATCGCGACACCGCGGTCGGCGAGGTCGATATCGACAAACTCAATGTGCACGGCGGCTCGGTCGCCCTGGGCCATCCCTTCGGCGCCACCGGCGCCCGCATGGTCACCACAATGGCCAACGAATTGGCCCGCACCGGCAAAACCGCCGCCCTCCTCGGCATCTGCGCCGCAGGCGGAATCGGCGCATCGGCGGTGCTGGAGCGCGTCTGATCACCACGTGTGCGATCAGTGACAACTGATTTCGTGAGTACATGGGTAACTCCATGTACTCACATCGAACTAGGGTGCGATGGGTGTCGTTGTCAAGAGTTGCCAGCGTTGGGTGTCGTTGGTTCAGGTGAGCCTCTGAGCTGCGGATACATTGAAATTCTGCCCAGTTCTGGCTGTAATATCGATTACTAGCGTGGGTTTCGTTGGTTGACGTCAGCCATTAAATGGCGGGTTTGATGACAAGCCACGATGGCTGGCCAGCAACCATGCCGGACATGAACTGGTCGGTAGCGGGGGTCCATTGCTGAACCCCCGCCCTCTCAGAACCGGCCATGCGAGATTTCCCCGCAACCGGCTCGAGCCGGTCGCTAGGGCGTGCTGGCTGCGCCGAAACTGGTTATGCCCGTGCTGGTATCGGCTGGCTGTCGATGCTGGCAGTGGGCGTATATGAGGCGGTAATGCTCGATCGGCTGACCGTTGGTTCCGACGACGATGAGTTGACGCTGATCGCCGCGCGGATCGTGGTGAACCACTTCGATAGCTCCCCGCTTGCCCCGATCCTCACGTGCCATCAGTGTTCTCGACCGACTAGAGCATGTTCATGCGGGAGGCGTGGCCCACGGCAGCGGCGCGAGATGGCAGATCAAGCCGGGCAAGGATATTGGCGACGTGACGTTTGACGGTGTGCTCACTGAGCACCAGGCGTTCGGCGATTTCCCGGTTGGTCAACCCGACCGCTAGCAGCCGCAGGATCTGCATCTGGCGGCCGGTGAGCTCACCGTCGGCGGACTGCTGAGCCTGCGCAAGCAGCGTGCCGGCGCGGCGGGCGTCCGCGGCGGCGCCTAGATGGTCGAACACGCGCGCTGCTGACTGTGCCTCCGCGGCGGCCGCGACGCGCCGTCCCGCAGCGATCAACACCGCAGCCAAGTCGAGACGGACCCGGGCAGCCTCGTAGGAGCCTCTGGTGCGCTGAAACAGCTCAATACTCTTGCTGAGCAACGTATCTGACTGGTCATGGTCGCCGCTGGCAGCACAGCCGAGCCCCCGTGCCCACAGCGCGGTGGCATCGACCACGTCACCGGCTCCGTCCCCCGAGATCCGAGTCAGCTCCCCCACGGCGTCCTCGAGCAGGTCGGAGCGCCCGGCCGCAGCAGCGGCCCTGACGCAGACCTCGAGGCCGACGCAACGCCCCAACCGATCGTCGTCGGCCAGGCCGCCGAGTACGCGCTGCGCAGCGGCGAGCGCGTTGACCGAATCCCCCTGGTCGAGTAGGAGATCGGCCCGACCGATGCGGGCAGCCAGCGTAAACTTACCGCGTTCGAACAGTTCGGCAGCTTCGATCCATCGTCCCTGTCGCCTGCGCAACTCACCGAGCCGTGCCCACGCCTCGGCAATAAACCGGGACTGTTGTGCACCGAACTCACTGATAGCCTGCAGCAGCTGCGTCTCGGCTTCGTCCCATGCACCGCGCCACAACAAAACCGTGCTGTAGTGCGTGCGGCACCACGCGAACGGCGACCCCATGTCGAACTGGCTGCAGAAGTCCATCACGCGCTCACACCACTGCTCGGCTCGTTCCCAGTCGCGGGTCTGCTCACAGCCCTGGACCAGATAGCAGGACGGGATCCAGACCGAGGCGACCTCTCGAACCTCCCCGGCAAGCGCGGCAGCGGCAGCTTCATCGAGCAGCCGCATCCCTTCCGCGATACGGCCGCGGCTCACCTCGATGATGCCCCCGAGCGCCATGGCCTGCAGCTCCAAGTCGGGCGAGCGCAGACGGTGGCCGATCGCCATCGCTCGTTCGGCGTGCCCGGATGCCGCGATCAGCGCGCCGCGTGCTCGCGCGGCCATTCCCTCGAACAACTCGAGCAGCCCGTGCTCCTCACTCTCCGGCAAATCCGCCACCAACCGCCATGCCCGCTGAAACCAGCCCTGGGCTATGGCCGATTCGCCGCGGAACTGCACTGCGGCGGCCCCGAGCCAGGCCGCCACCCGGGCGGCGCCGAGGTCCTCACCCGTGGACCGGTAGCAGCGGTACGCATGCTCGTACTGCTGGGTCATCTCGACATGCTCGTCGAGCCACCAAGAAGCCATCGCGGTCCCCTCGGCGGCCGCTGCCTCAGTGGCCACATCCGGTGATGATTCCAGTACCGCCGCAAATACTTCTCGCGCCTGCTTCCATGAGCCACGCCGTAGAAGGTCCCGCCCTTCCCGGAGCGGATCATCGGTCCTTATCACATGGCTATCATGCCCAAGACCGTCCGGTCGCGTCGGTTTGTCGAACCACGGCGCATGGCCTGTTCGGGCCATCTCGAAGGTGCAGCCGATTGGCCCGCACAGGCGAAGACATAACGTCGCGCCGTTCGTACCGTGATCTCCATGACCGAATTCACCTCCCTGACTCAAAGACAGCAGAAAGCATGGTCGTTGGGCGACCTCGGCAAGCTAGCCGCACACACCCCGCCGCTGTATGCAGAGTCACTCTGCGAGTCGCTCGACCTCCACCCGGAGGAAAGGGTTCTGGATGTGGCCGCAGGCACCGGAACCACCTCGATCGCCGCCGCGCGCCGTTTCTGCCAGGTGATCGCCACCGACTTCGTCCTCGACTCGCTGGTTCAGGGCAGACGGTTGGCTGCGGCCGAAGGCCTGAGTCTGGAGGTGCGGGCGGCCGACGCGCAATCCCTGCCTTTCGAGGACGGCGAATTCGACGCGGCGATGTCCACATTCGGTGTCATGTTCGCCCCCGATCAGCAAAAGGCAGCCACCGAACTGGAGCGGGTGGTTCGTCCGGGTGGCCGCATCGGGATCACTGCGTGGTGTCCGGACGGTGTCGTCGGCAAATACGCCGCGACCATCGGGACGTACATCGCCTCTCCGGGCGGATTACGCTCCCCGTTCGAGTGGGGTACGCCCGAACGCATTAGAGAGCTGTTCGCGGAGCGGTCGACGAGTATCCAGACTGTCCGCAAGACACAGCCCTTTCGCTACCCGACGGTCCAATATGCAGTCGAGTTCTTTCGCGAATGGTACGGCCCGACACAAGGTGCGTTCGCGCAACTCGACGAGCAACAGAGGGCAGCACTGCACGACGACATGTCAGCGGTATGGAGTGCCAGCAACCAAGCCACTAACGGAACACTGGTGGCCCATGCCGACTACCTCGAGACGATCGTGGTCATGTCCTAGACGGTATGAAGGCCCACTGAGTTTGGGAGCCGGAGGCCTCGATTCTGCAAAGCCGCGTGGGTTGCCGGGGTGAAACTCACTTCGGTAGAGCCACTTTGCAGGTCAGGAGGGCCTCCGGTGAGTATCGAGCGTACGAGTGTCGGTCTGGATGTGCACGCGTTATCGGTGGTGGCGTGTGGCATCGACAATGAAACCGGGCAGCTGAGGCGACAGCGGTTGTGCCCGGATCCGGGACAGATCCTCACCTGGCTGTCTGGGCTGGCGGGGCCGGTGAGGGTCGTTTACGAGGCCGGGCCGACCGGGTTCGGTCTGTATCGAGCCTTGACCGCGGCCGGGATCGACACCATCGTGGCTGCACCGTCGAATCTGCAACGCCCCGCCGGGGACCGGATCAAGACCGACGCCCCTGACGCCCTGCATCTGGCGCGGCTGCTGCGGCTGGGCGAGATGGTGGCGGTGGCGGTGCCGACCGTGGCCCAGGAAGCGGCTCGTGATCTGGTCCGTGCCCGCGAGGACGCGCGCGGTGATCTGACGCGGGCCCGGCGCCGATTGTCGAAACTGCTTCTGCGGCAAGGGATCGTGTATTCCGGTCGGTCCGCGTGGACCGGGGCGCATGATCTGTGGTTGCGTGGGCAGCGCTTCGACCAGCCTGCGTTGTAGACCGCGTTCGACACCGACTACGAGGCGATGACGCTGACCAGACCCGCCGCGACCGGCTCGATGTCGCCATCGTGGAGATGGTTGCTGTCCGCCGAGTGCGGTGTGGTCGCAGTGGTGATTGTAGATGTGTCGCCTAGCTTCCTGATGTCGACATGCACCAGGTCACCGGGCGCGGGGTCCCTGACCAGGGCCAACAAGGACTCTAATACGGGACGGTCTCATTGATTGGGGCAGGCCACAGCTGTCTGCGCAATCCGTCGACACCCCGCGGGCATGCAAACGTATTTGTATTTGCCGGTTAAACCGCAGATTTTTTTGCAGTATAGTCGCCGATGGCGGGTGTCCGATACCGCAATCTGGTTGTGCGGTTGTGGCTTTCACCGAGCAGATCGACGTTCCGCCAATACAGCGGTGTCGTGTAAGCCGCTGTCGGCGGCGCGCTCGAGATGCGCTGCCTACGTGAAGTACCTGACGGAGGACTTGTGACGAAAACAACTGCGCAACTGCTGGCCGAACTGCATGAAAAGCTGGCCCAGGCGCGCGAGCCCGCTGGCGAGGACGGTATCCGTAAGAGGGAGAAGAAGGGTATCCCGAGCGCTCGGCAGCGGGTTGATACGTTGCTCGATCCTGGCACGTTCATTGAGATCGGAGCTTTGGTTCGGCAACCAGGCAGTTCCGACGGACTGTACGGCGATGGTGTTGTCACCGGCCATGGCCGTATCGACGATCGCTCCGTAGCGGTCATTGCACATGATCAGACTGTGTATGGCGGCAGCGTCGGCGAGATGTTCGGGCGTAAGGTCGCCAAAGTCATGGAGTTCGCCCTGAAGGTGGGGTGTCCTGTCATCGCCATCAACGACTCCGGTGGTGCCCGGATCCAGGACGC
Organism: Nocardia sp. NPDC004278; assembly: GCF_053602975.1. Lineage (NCBI taxonomy): Bacteria > Bacillati > Actinomycetota > Actinomycetes > Mycobacteriales > Nocardiaceae > Nocardia > Nocardia sp. NPDC004278. The sequence continues at coordinate 2,565 of NZ_JBSGEQ010000016.1, read as the reverse complement.
GGTGACGTCATTGTCGTGGTACGCACAGATGAGTCGCTGGCACATCCCACTGTCTGGAGTGGTGCCGCGCATATCGATCATGCTCGGCAAATGCGCTGCGGGCGCCGTCTACGCACCTATCAATACCGATGTGCTGGTTGCGACGAAAGATTCCTACATGTTCGTCACTGGTCCCGACGTAATCCGCGACGTCACCGGTGTGAATGTCAGCATCGACGAGCTCGGTGGTGCATATCAGCAGGCGGAGAACGGCAATCTGCACCACGTCGCCGAGAACGAGGCCGCCGCCTTCGAATGGGTGCGAAACTATCTCTCGTATTTTCCTTCCAGTTGCAGCGAGAAGCCGCCGTTGGTCAACCCAGGTCTGGAGCCGGAGGTAACAGATTTTGATCGTGAGCTCGACTCGATTATTCCCGATGCAGACAATGCCGCCTACGACATGCACGAGGTGCTGCTCCGGATCTTCGATGACGGCGAGTTCCATGAGATCGGTGAACATCGGGCCGGGAATATAATCACCGGATTTTCGCGTATCGACGGGAACGCGGTAGGAGTTGTTGCAAATCAACCGATAGTGCTGTCCGGCGCGATCGATGCCCGCTGCTCGGACAAGGCGGCACACTTCATACAGGTGTGCGATGCCTTCAATATTCCACTGATCTTCGTTGTCGACACGCCCGGCGTATTGCCAGGGGTCGAGGAGGAAAAGATCGGAGTGATCAAACGCGGCGGTCGCTTCTTCTTCGCCGTTGCTTCAGCGACGGTGCCGATCGTGACGGTGGTCGTCCGCAAAGCCTTCGGTGGCGGATACGCAGTGATGGGCTGCAAACAACTCGGTGCCGACATCAACCTCGCGTGGCCGAACGCACGTATCGCAGTGATGGGTGCAGAGAGCGCAATCAATATTGTTGCTCGCAAACAACTCGCCGCCGCAGGTGAAAACGCAGACTCGATACGTCAGCAGATGATCGACACATACAACGAGACTATCGCCACTCCGTGGATCGCGGCAGAACGCGGCTATATCGACGCTGTGATCGAACCCGCAACGACCCGGCTCGAGCTGCGCAAAGCCCTGATGCTCTTACAACACAAAACATGCCCCCCCAACCCTCGCAAACGGTTCATCTGGCCACTCTGAAATCTCCAATCCAGATCAATAACCCAGCCCACCTCGAAGTCATTGATGCGGCATGATGGAAGGGTTCGTCGCCGCCCGGCTCCGGGGCTGTGCGAAATCTACGTCAACGTTATCGAAAAATAAATAGAAAGATCTGGCAGCGCCATAATGGGACATTATAGGAGCAACATCAAAGACCTCGAGTTCAATCTTTTCGAGGTCCTCGGTCTCGATCGAGTTCTCGACGAACTACCAGGCTCCCTCGATGCCATACAGATCCGACAGATATTGCGCGAGGTCCAGCGTCTGGCCGAGGGCCCGCTGGGTGAGTCGTTCTCCGACGCCGACCGCAATCCGCCAGTCTTCGATCCCGAGACTCACAGCATCACATTGCCGGAGTCGTTTAAGCGTAGCTACCGAGCCCTGCGCAGCAGCGGCTGGGACCGGTTGGACATCGCTACCGACCTCGGGGGCCAGGAGGTACCACGAGTGATCTTCTGGGCAGTGGCCGAGCTCATTCTGGGCGCGCAGCCCGCTGCGTACATGTATGGCATGGCGGGAACGAACTTCGCGAACATCTTCTACAACAACGCCACCGACGAGCAGAAAAAGTGGGCCAAGATCGTGGTCGAGCAGGGCTGGGGAGCCACCATGGTGCTGACCGAGCCCGACGCCGGCTCCGACGTGGGCGCTGGCCGCACCAAGGCAATTCAGCAGGAAGACGGCTCCTGGCACATCGCGGGTATCAAGCGGTTCATCACCTCCGCCGACTCCGATGATCTGTTCCCGAACATCATGCATCTGGTTCTGGCCCGCCCGGAGGGTGCCGACCCAGGTACCAAAGGACTGTCGCTGTTCTTCGTGCCGAAGTTCCACTTCGACCCCGCGACCGGTGAGCTGGGCGAGCGCAACGGCGTCTTCGTCACCAATGTCGAGCACAAGATGGGCCTGAAGGCCTCGGCCACCTGTGAGGTCACCTTCGGGGGTCACGGAATTCCAGCCAAGGGCTGGCTGGTCGGCGAGGTGCACAACGGCATCGCGCAGATGTTCCAGATCATCGAGGCTGTGCGCATGATGGTCGGGACCAAAGCCGCAGCGACCTTGTCGACCGGCTACCTGAACGCACTCGCATACGCGAAAACCAGACTTCAAGGTCGGGACATGACTCGTATGTCCGATCCGGCGGCACCCAAAGTACCGATACTGCACCACCCCGATGTGCGGCGTTCGCTGACACTGCAGAAGGCGTACGCCGAGGGCCTGCGCGCGGTGTACCTATACACCGCCGCCCATCAGAACGCTGATGTGGCCCAGCATGTTTCCGGTGCGGACGCCGACCTGGCCGCCCGCGTCAACGATCTGCTGCTGCCGATCGTCAAGGGTGTCGGCTCCGAGCGGGCCTACCAGTACCTGACCGAATCGCTGCAGACCTTCGGTGGCTCCGG